>JASHSZ010000217.1 GCA_030040815.1 Streptosporangiaceae bacterium | reverse complement strand
CGAACGTCAGCATGCGCCGCTTCACGTCGGTGTTGGCCCCGGTCCGTATAGCGGAGTGCGCGAGCCAGCTATAGCCGATCTCGCACGTGTCGGGGTCGGCGCTGCCGTGTCGCGGATGGTCCGCAGGTCAGTCGAACCAGTGCAGGTCCCACAGCCGGGTCGACCCGATGACCGTCTCTTCGGCGAGCCGGATCACTGCGAACGGCGCCGCGCTGCCAGCCTGCTTGGCTGCGGCGGCTACCTCGACGTACCTGAGGGCTTCCGCCGTCGTTTTCGTGCCCAGGGCGCAGAGCCCAGCCGGCGCGGCGTGGGACTCCGACCGGGCGGCCGGGCTCACGAGCGTGCTGAGCGCAGCGCCCGGCGCGCTGGTCATCGAGGACGACCACGCCGCAGACGTGGCAGGCGCTCCGGCACGGGCGGTCACCGCGGGCCGCCGTAAGTGGGCGGTGATCCGGTCGGTCTCCAAGACGCTCGGCCCCGACCTGCGTCTTGCCGTACTGGTCGGCGACCCGGTTACCGGTGCGCGCGTCGGGGGCCGCCAGGCGCTCGGGCCGGGCTGGGTCAGCAACCTGCTGCACGAAACTGTCGCCGAGCTCTGGCAGGACCCGGCCGTTGGCCGAATGCTGAAGAAGGCCCGCACGACCTATGCGCGACGCCGCACCCGGCTTGTCGCAGACCTGGCCGCAGTCGGCATACCGGCCGCCGGGCGCTCCGGGATGGCGGTGTGGGTGCCCGTCGCCGACGAGCCCGGTGCGACGTCCGCGCTGCTCGACCGCGGCTGGGCAGTCGCTCCTGGCGGGCGGTTCCGGATCACGACCGCGCCGGGGATCCGGATCGGCATCGCGACGCTGACCGCCGCCGAGTCGGCGGCGCTCGCCGCGGACCTTGCTGATTGCCTGGATCAGCCCCCGTGGCGTACCGACTGACCCCATAAGGGAACGGGCCCGCCATCATGCGCGGCCGTCCCTCCGTCCCTGCCGCTGGCGCAAAAAGATCAGTCACCCACAGCGCGCACGGTCGCGTCAGCGTACTGGTCGTATAGCTGGTCCCCGACCCGGCTGGAGATGTCGATGATCTGCGCGACCGGCGCCGACGCGGCTGCTACCCGGCGGCGGGCTGCGGCATAGATCCGTGCCTCGCGCGCGTGCAGTGCAGCCATGCGGCTGGCGTGCTCCGCGTCGGCGCGCGCGGCCGTGCGCAGCAGGAGGAAGTAGCACACCAGCAGCACGGTCGGCGCGACGCACGTCCACCACGGGATCAGCCGGAGCGCCGTGACAGCGCCCGCGGCCGCGGGGAGGAGCCCGAGAATGATCAGCAGCCGCCGCCGAGCCTGCATCATGCGCGAGCGGGGGAGCGACCGCGCGGTCATCGTCGCTGGGCGGCCTGCCCGCGCCGCCGGCACGACCGGTTCGGCCTCGTCAGCCGGATGCTCGGTGAACCTGGCCGCGCCATCGTCAAAGGCTCCGTCGCGGTCTTCCGGCGGTACGTCGGCCGCGTCGGCGTCCGCCAGGCTGCGGGGCTGGTGGTGATGGCGGCGGAGCCACCGCGGCACCAGCACGAAAGCCCAGATGGCGACGATGGCGACGTACAGGAAGACGCTGCTCACGGCCGTGCCCATCCGGTCGTGAGCGAGCCAGCCGACGCCCTCGGGCAAAAAGCGCGCAGTGGCACATCGGCAGTGATCACGTCACGCACGGTAAACGCCGGCGACCGCGTTGACGAGCACTCCGCCCGGTGTGTCGCGAGATCAGCCGCCTAACGGCGGCCGGCCGCCTGAGCCGGCCCGGGCCGGCCCGCTGCGATCATGCTCCGCCACCGTGGCATCAGGCCATTCGGCACGTCCTCGGCGGTCAGGGCGTAGCAGATGTGGTCGTGCCAGGCACCGTCGATATGCAGGCAGCGGCGGCGCAGTCCCTCCTCCCGGAATCCCAGCTTCTCAACCACGCGGCGGCTGGCCATGTTCTCCGGCCGGATGGTCGCCTCGACGCGGTGCAGCCCTACCGAGAAGAAGCACTGGTCAAGCGCCATCGCGAGGGCTGTCGGGATCACGCCGCGGCCCGCGAAGGCCTCGTCGACCCAGTATCCGACCTGCGCCGAGCGGGCGGATCCCCAGACGATGCTGCCGACCGTGAGCTGACCGGCGAACTGTCCGTCGTAGGTCACCACCCAGGGCAGCGCCAGGCCCTGACGGGCCTCGCGGCGCATGGTCCTGGCCATGGCGATGTACGGTCCGAGGCTGGACCGGTACAACGGGGTTTCCGGGTTGGTCGGCTCCCACGGCCGCAGCCAGCCGGCGTTCCGGACCCGAGTCTCGCGCCAGATGGGGGCGTCCTTGACCCTGATCGGGCGAAGGCTCACCGGGGCATCGAGGAGGCCGGACTCGGTGAGGGTCACCCAGCCGCGCGCTCGTGCCATGTCCCCATCATCGCGTGCAGCCAAGGTCTTCCGCCATCGGGTAACGACGTCTCAGTACCTATTGTGCTGAATTGGTCCGCGGGTGGTCGCCGCCGCGAGCCTGGTCGACAGCGTGCTCGAGCATCAGCTTCAGTACCGCCATCCCGTCCCGCACGCCGCTGGTGGAGCCGGGCAGGTTCACGATGAGGGTGCTGCTGGCCTGGCCGGCGATGCCGCGGGACAACGCCGCGGCCGGAACCCCGGCTGCCACGCCAGCCGCGCGGATGGCCTCCCCGATGCCCGGAATTTCCCGGTCGAGTACCAGGCGGGTCATCTCGGGCGTGAGGTCGTTCGGGTTCAGGCCCGTCCCGCCCGTCGTCACCACGACGTCATAACCTGCCGCGACAGCGTCACGCAGGGCCAGTTCGACCGCGGCGCCGTCCGGTACGACGACGGGGCCATCGACCTCGCAGTGCGCCTCGCGCAGCAGGTCGGCGAGCACCGGCCCGGATCTGTCCGGGTACGCCCTCGCCGCGGCGCGGGTGGAGATGGTGACCGCGAGCGCCCGGATCATGACCTGACCTCAGGGGTACTCGAAACGCGCTCTGCCGTGCTGCGCTGCCACCGCCCGCTCTTGCCGCCGGCTTTCTCCTCGACCCGGACGTCGGTGATGACCGCCGCCGGATCGACCGCCTTGACCATGTCAATCAGCGCCAGCGCCGCTACCGACACCGCGGTCAGCGCCTCCATTTCGACCCCGGTGCGGTCCGCGGTCCGGACCGTACTGCGGATGAGCACGCCCTCATTGGCGACCTGCAGGTCGACTGCGACCGAGTGCAGGCCGATCGGGTGGCACAGCGGGATCAGGTCCGGGGTCCGCTTCGCCGCCTGGATCCCGGCGATCCTGGCCACCGCGAGCGCGTCACCCTTCGGCACGGTGCCCGACCGCAGCGCGGTCACGGCCGCACTGGACAGCAGCACGGTGCCCGCCGCCGTCGCTGTCCGCTCCGTGACGTCTTTGCCGGAGACGTCGACCATGTGGGCCTGTCCGGCGGCGTCGAGATGTGTCAGCGGCTGCTCGGCCGTCACGGCAACTCCATGACGTCGACGCTGGCCCCGTCCTGCAGCGAGGTCACTTCCTCCGGCACGATGATCAGCGCATTCGCCCGGGCGAGGTTGGCGAGCTGGTGCGACGCCTGTCCGGCCACCGGAGTGACGAGGCCGGCGTCACGGTCCAGAATGCCGCGCAGGTAGGAGCGCCTGCCGGCCGCAGACCGGACCGACCCGGCGAGGGTGACCGGCACCCCCTTGGTCCGTTCCCGGAAAATGCCCTGCATGGCATCCAGCGCTGGCTGGACGAACAAGCAGAACGACACGTAGGCGCTCACCGGGTTGCCCGGCAGGGTGAAGATCGGGGTGACGGCGGGCCCGACGGTGCCGAAGCCCTGCGGCATGCCCGGCTGCACGGCGACCCGGCGAAAGGTCACCGTGCCGAGCGTCGACAGCGCGGCCTTGACCACGTCATGTTCGCCGCCCATGCTCACGCCGCCGGTGGTGATCAGCAGGTCAGCGCTGGCCAGCGCGTCGGTGACGGCAGCGAGGACCGCGGTGGTGTCGTCCCGGACGATCGGGTACTGCACCGCCGGGCAGCCCGCCTCGCGGGCGGCCGCCGCGAGCATGACCGCGTTGGACTCAAAGATCTGGCCCGGTACGAGCTGACCGCCGGGCTCGACAAGCTCATTACCGGTCGCGATGACGGTGACGCGCGGCCTCGGCCGGGCGGTCACCGCGCCATGGCCGGCCGCGGCGAGCAGGCCGAGGTGTACGGCGCCGAGCCGCGTTCCGGCGGTTAGCAGGAGATCACCCGGCTGCGCGTCGCCGCCGGTCATGCGGACCGCGGCACCGGCAGCCGCCGCCTCGTTGATCGCCACCCGCTCGATTCCGCCGTCGGTCTGCTCGATCGGCACCACGGCGTCTGCGCCTGCTGGCAGCGGCGCACCGGTCATGATCTTCAGGGCAGTTCCGGGCCTGAGGTCGTGGCGGCGTGTGTCGCCCGCGGCGACTTCGCCTGTCACCGAGAGCACGACGGGATGCTCGGAGCTCGCCGTGCTCACGTCGGCGGAGCGGACCGCATAGCCGTCCATGGCCGAGTTGTCGAACGACGGCAGCGGGTGCAGAGCGGTGACGTCGTCGGTCAGCACTGCGCCCAGGGCCTCAGCTACCGGCAGCTCGCGGGCCGGGAGCGGGCGGATCGCCGCGGTGATGTCGGCCAGGTAGGCCTCGACGGAATCCATCAGGGGCCGGCCTCCCGGTGCTCGTCGCGGCGGGAGACTGCCCGAGCGTCGCCACGGTCAAGCTCGTCCAGGTAGCCGCGCAGCCACGGCACGAACTCGTCCTTCACGTCCGGGCGCTCGCACGCAAACTTCACCTGCGTCTGCAGGTAGTCCAGCTTGTTGCCGGTGTCGTAGCGCCGGCCGCGGAACAGCACGCCGTGTACTCCGCCGCCGTCGGTGTCCGGGTCGCGCTCGGCCAGCGTGCGCAGAGCGTCGGTGAGCTGGAGCTCGCCGCCGCGGCCCGGCCGTGTCTTGCGCAATACGTCGAACACGGACGGGTCGCAGACGTAGCGGCCGACCACGATCCAGTTCGACGGCGCCTCGGCCGCGGCGGGCTTTTCCACCAGATCAGTGACCGCGACGACGTCCACCTCGCCGGTTGGCTTGATCGTGGCCACGCCGTACGCCGACACTTGCGCCGGCTCGACTTCCATCAGCGCGATGACGCTGCCGCCAAACCGGTGGCGTACCTCGAGCATGCGCTGCAGCAGCCGGTCTCTGGCGTCGATGATGTCGTCGCCCAGCAGCACCGCGAATGGCTCATCGCCGACATGGTCGGCCGCGCACAGCACGGCGTGCCCGAGGCCCAGCGGCTGGCTCTGCCGGACGTAGTGCATCGTCGCGATCTCGGCGGACTGGCGCACTCGCTGCAGCCCGGCGGTGTCGCCCCTGGCTACCAGGACATCCTCGAGTTCGATGTTCCGGTCGAAGTGGTCCTCGATGTTGGTCTTGCTGCGTGCCGTGACCATGAGGACATCACTCAGGCCGGCGGCTGCTGCCTCCTCGACGACGTACTGAATCACCGGCGTATCGATGATGGGCAGCATTTCTTTCGGCATCGCCTTGGTCGCGGGGACGAACCTCGTGCCCAGGCCCGCCGCAGGGATCACGGCCTTGGAGACCGATCGTGTATGAGCCATGCTGAGAACCTTAGCTAGCCATCAGAAGGAGAACGTTAGCTAGCCACCAGGAGGGCCCTTGAAAGGCACAGTCGGCGATGGCGCCGGGGGCGCCGGATCGGCCGGGGCCGGCCTGCATACGGCTGCTGGTGACCCCGAGCTGGCCCGGCAAAAGGCGGCATTGCGGGCACAGGTCCTGACGGCGCGCAAAGCCATGTCAGCCGAGCAGCGCGTAGCTGCCGGGCAGCGGCTCCGCGACGCCGTGCTCGGCATGCCGGAGCTCCAGATGGCAGGGACGGTTGCCGCATACGTGTCCATCGGAACCGAACCGAGCACTCAAGGCCTGATTTTCGCGCTATGGAAGCGTGGTACGTACGTGTTGCTGCCGGTGCTGCTGCCGGACGGCGATCTCGACTGGGCGAGCTACGAGGGGCCTGACTCCCTGGTGCCTGGTCCGCGGGGGCTGCTGGAGCCGGGCGAGCGGCGCCGCGGCGTGACTGCGATCACGAGCGCAGACCTGGTGATCGCGCCGGCCGTGGCGGTCGACCCGGCGGGACGCCGCTTGGGCCGCGGCGGCGGCAGCTATGACCGAGCCCTGGGCAGGATTGGGCCGGCGGTGCTCACTATCGCGCTGCTATACGACGGTGAGCTGGTGAGCCACGTGCCGACGGATGAGCACGACCAGCCGGTTCGCGCCGTCGCACGGCCGACTGAAGGAATCAGCAGGCTCGGATAGCCGTTGCTACCATTTAGCAGCTGACCGCGGCGAGTGCTAACGCCGCAGAGGGAGGAAAAGTGCCGACGTACGAGTACGCCTGCACCGATTGCGCCGATAAGTCCGAGGTCGTGCAGCGGTTCACCGACGACCCGCTGACGGTCTGCTCCCAGTGTGGCGGCAGGCTCCGCAAGGTCTTCTCACCGGTCGGCATCGTGTTCAAGGGTTCGGGGTTCTACCGGAACGACAGCCGCAAGGGCTCGGGTGCCGCTTCCGCAGCCAAGGATGGCGCGGGCAAGGACTCGAGCGGGTCGAAGGCAGACACCTCTGGCGGTAGCTCGTCCTCGGAGTCGACGAAGAACGGCTCCTCAGGAAGCGAATCGTCGGGTAGCAAGACCGCCAGCGCCGCTGGCTCGTCCGGATCGTCCGCCAGCGAGAAGAAGTCATCCGTAGCCGCCTCGAGCTAACAGAGGGGCTCTAATGTCGCGGATGGCGGCTCGTGGGGGCGGGAAAGTGCCAGCGGGCGGCCGCGGCCGGACCGGGCCGGTACGTTAGCGCCGTGACTGAGCTGGCGGAAATCGGTGTTATCGGCGGGTCGGGGTTCTATGAATTCTTCGACTCCGCTGATGAGATCGAGGTCGAGACGCCCTTCGGGCAGCCCAGCGACCCGCTGGTGGTGGGCGACGTGGGGGGCAGGCGAGTGGCGTTCCTGCCCAGGCACGGTCGTGATCACCGGTTCACTCCGCACAAGATTCCCTACCGCGCCAACCTATGGGCGCTTCGGTCGATCGGCGTCCGGCAGGTGCTCGCGCCGAGCGCCGTCGGCTCACTGACCCCCGTATACGGTCCCGGCACGCTCGCCGTGCCCGATCAGCTAGTGGATCGAACGACCAGCCGGGTGCAGACGTTCTACGAAAGCGGCACCGCTGTGCATGTCCAGTTCGCCGACCCCTATTGCCCGGCCCTGCGTTCTGTCGTGATCCGGGCTGCCCAGGCTAGCGACTGGGCGCCCGTGTCGTCCGGCACGCTGGTCATCATCGAAGGACCGCGGTTCTCAACCAGGGCCGAGTCGCGTTGGTACGCGGCGCACGGCTGGACGCTGATCGGCATGACGGCGCACCCAGAGGCGATCCTCGCCCGCGAGCTGGCACTGTGCTACACAACGATCGCGCTGGTCACCGACACCGACGCCGGTGTCGAGGAGGGCGAGGGCGTGACGCACGCCGAGGTGTTCCGGGTGTTCGCGGCCAACGTGGCCAGGCTGCGTGCGCTGGTAGCCCAGGTCATCCCCCAGGTGCCGGTCGAGCGGACATGCGCGTGCCCGCACGCGCTGGATGGCCTCAAGCTCCCCTTCGAGCTCCCTGGCTAGCAGGCCAGATCTCCGTGAACGCTCTCGGGCTCCAGGGTGGTCTGCGGCTAGGCTTAGTGCGGTCCCAGGCGCAGCCCGCCGGTGCGGCGCCCACGGGACGGTTAGGCCCCGATAGCTCAGGCGGATAGAGCGACTGCCTCCTAAGCAGTAGGCCGCAGGTTCGAGTCCTGCTCGGGGCGCGGTCTGACCTGCGGCAACGTGCCCGGGGTAGTCGCGATCTCATGTTCCGGATTGAGACTAGCGCGAAGGCGCGATGTGGCTCCGGCATGTGGTGAGAGCTGTCTTTGCAGGTCAGAGGACTGCACGGGACGCTCGTCGTCTGCTTTGGCAGCAGGCGGTTGTACGTGTACCAGCGTTATCACGGCCTCGGCGGGCCGCCAAGGCCGTGATCGGTCCGGCCCCAGGCCACCCAGGACGGTGCCGGTCAGCCCAGCAGCTCGTCGATGGCGTACTGGTCGTTCGTCGCCTCCCAGAACTCTGTAACCTTGCCGTCCCGCACGTGGAAGACCTGGACGCTCTTGGCCTTACCGGTATGGCCAGCGCGGCTGCCGGTAATGGTCACCAGGGCCGTGGCGTGCGTATCGTCGGCCAAGATGGCCTCGACATCGACGTGGAAGGTCCCCCCGGTGACCTCCATGACCTTGCCCATGAGCCCGTAGACGGTATCCCTGCCGCGGTACTGGCCGGCCAGCTGATTGCGCCCGCCGACGTGCCATAGCAGGTCTTCGGCGAACAGGTCGTTGAGCGCGGCAAGATCACCGGTGCTGAAGGCCGCGTACCCGGCTTTGATCCGCTCGACGTTCGGGTGTTCGGACATGTCCTCTCCTGAGTGATCCTTGGCCGGAGGCGTCCGGGTCACGGAATGAACGGTGCGACGATATCGCCTGGGGGACATCACCGCGCCGCCGATTATCCGGACACCCGGGCCCGCGGCCCGTAACGGGCAATCGCCATGATGCGGACAGCCCGTACGGCCGTCAAGAGCAGGCGGGCCGACTGCGCTCCTGAGTGACATGGCGGGTCTGCCATGCGCAACTGCGAACGGGCTGATCTGTGTGGTGACCATGCCGGCCCCGCGCTGCCCTGGGAGCGTCTTATCCGGCGGGGTTGATGTTGGCATTGCGGTGGAAGAGGTTGCCGGGGTCGTAGGTGGCCTTGATCCGGGCGAGCCGCTGGTATTTGGCGGGTCCGTAGCTGGCCCGCACCCGGTCGGCTTCGTACTCGGTCATGAAGTTTACGTAGCAGCCCGCCCCGGGTGCGTGCGGCAGCAGGCCGGCCCACAGCCGACGGACCCAGTCCCGGTCGGCGGCCAGCAGGCCCGGCTCGGCCGCGGCGGCGATGACGGTGATCATGACGCCGGGCGCCCTGGACCCGCCGAACGCGGTGGCCTCGTCGCGGACCTGGCAGAAGGCGCCGCTCATCGGGACGGCCATCAGCAGCGACATGGGGGACTGTCGGCGCGGCATCTGCGCGGTGATGATGCTGATCACCTCGGGCGACAAGGCATCCAGG
>JASHSZ010000216.1 GCA_030040815.1 Streptosporangiaceae bacterium | reverse complement strand
GGGCGCCGAGCAGGATCGACGCCTGGCTGGCCAGGCTCGGCCGGTACACCGGCGAGGCGGCCGGGCTCAGCAACAACTCCACCAGCGCGCCATACCGGCGGGGCACCACGCGCACCTGCGCGATGTCCGACCAGGGCAGGTAGACCTGGCGGAACTTCTGCCGCCGGCGCTGCCGCCGTGAACCCAGCAAGACGCCGAATCGGTCAGCCCAGAACGCCATCCGCCTCGAGGTGAGCAGGACGCTGGCCGCGATGCAGGTTGCCAGGAACAGCGCGCCGATCTCGGTGGCGCCGAGCCAGAGCGGCAGACTGCCGCTCACTCCGATGCTAACCAGGGCGACGATCGCGCTGAGGATGACGAACCAGGCGGGAAACAGCCACACGTACCCGCGCGGATACCTGCTGCCTGGCCCCCTTACGAGGCACGCTACGGTGTCGTTCACGGCCGCTCCCCTGCCATCCCCAGCGTGATCATCGGACGCGCGAGGTCTCGCTGGCAAGTCACAGTTTGGCTGCGCCAGGCGCGGCGCGCCGACGAACGGCCGCGACGAAGGGGGCCGCGTTCCCTCTAGGGTTGTGTCCTAGCCTGAGGGTCGGCCAGGGGGCAACCGGACTAAGGGAACACGCAATGCATATCGCGGAGATCACCCGTCAGGAGACCAGCGAGCGGGCAGCCCTGCTGACCGTCGATTCCTACACGGTCCACCTGGACCTGACGCGGGGCGACAAGGTGTTCGGGTCGACGTCGGTGATTGTCTTCGACTGCGCGGAGCCGGGCGCGGCCACGTACGCCGACCTGATCGCCGAGACGGTGCACGAGGTCACGCTGAACGGCGAGCAGATCGACCCCGGCACCGCATGCGCTGACGGACGGATCGCGCTGGCCGGCCTGGCCGCCCGCAACGAGCTGCGCGTCGTCGCGGACTGCGGGTACGCCGCCGATGCCAAGGGCATGCACCGCGCCGTCGACTCGGCCGACGGCAACGTCTACTGCTACACCAACTGCGAGCCGGCCGACGCCAGGCGGGTCTTCGCGGCCTTCGAGCAGCCCGACCTGAAAGCCACGTTTACGTTTCGCGTCACCGCGCCCGCGCACTGGGTCGTGCTGTCGAACCAGCCCGCGCCCCCGCCTGAGCCAGTCGGCGACGGCATCGCGGTGTGGCAGTTCCAGCCCACGCCGCGGATCTCTACGTACCTGACCGCCGTCGTAGCTGGCGAGTACCGCCTAGTGCAGGACACGCACACCACGCCGGACGGGCAGGTCATTCCGCTCGGGCTGGCCTGCCGTGCGTCGCTCGCGCCCTACCTCGAGTCCGCCGACATGTTCACCATCACCAGGCAGGGCCTGGACTATTACACCCGGTTGTTCGAGTCGCCCTACCCGTTCGCGAAGTACGACCAGGTGTTCGTGCCGGAGTTCAGCGCCGGCGCCATGGAGAACGTGGGCTGCGTGACGTTCTCCGAGCGGATGCTGTTCCGGTCGAAGGTCACGGACCTGATGTACGAGCTGCGGGCAACCGTGATCCTGCACGAGATGGCCCACATGTGGTTCGGCGACCTGGTGACCATGAAGTGGTGGGACGACCTGTGGCTGAACGAGTCGTTCGCCGATTTCAGCGCGGCGCTGTCGAGCGCGGAGGCCACCCGGTTCTCCGACGCGTGGACGACCTTCTGCGCGAGCCGCAAGACGTGGGGTTACCGGCAGGACCAGCTGCCGACGACGCATCCGATCGCCGCCGATGTTCCGACGCTCAGCGAGGCGATCGCCAACTTCGACGGGATCAGCTATGCCAAGGGCGCATCGGTGCTCAAGCAGCTGGCCGCCTACCTGGGGCGGGACGGCTTCTTCGCCGGCATCCGCGCTTACTTCGGCCGGCACGGCTGGGGCAACGCGACGCTGACCGACCTGCTGCGCGTCCTCGAGGCCAGCTCGGGGCTCGAGCTCGGCGACTGGGCCAAGGCCTGGCTGCAGACCGCTGGCCCCAACACGCTGCGCGGTGAGTTCGCGCTCGACGCCGACGGCCGGTTCACCCGGTTCGCGGTGCTGCAGGAGGCGCCTCCCGAGCACCCGACGCTGCGGCCGCATCACATCGCGATCGGCCTGTACTGGCTGACGGGCGACGGCGGGTCGCTGCTGCGCACGCACCGCGTGGAAACGGACGTGGTCGGCCCCCGCACCGAGGTTCCGGCGCTGGCGGGGCTGCCGCAACCGGACCTGATCCTGCTCAACGACGACGACCTGGGTTACGCCATCGTGCGGTTCGACGGCCGATCGCTGGCGACCCTAACGCGGTCGATCGGGGCGCTCGACGACTCGCTCGCCCGCGCGGTCTGCTGGAGCGCCGTGCTGGACATGGTGCAGCACGCCGAGCTGTCAGTGCCGGCGTTCGTGCGGATGCTGGTCGCTGGCATGGGCCGGGAGCCGTCGGTGTCGATGCTGCAGTCGCTACACCTGGCCGCGTCCCGGCTGATGGGCGCAACCGCGGACCCGCGCTGGCTGGCGGAAGGCAAGGAGTTGCTGGCGACTGCGGCGCTCGCGCTGCTGGCGACCGCAGCGCCGGGCAGCGACCATCAGCTCGCCTGGGTGCAGCTGCTGAGCTGGACCGCGGTGACGCCCGAGCAGCTCGACTTCCTAGCCGGTCTGCTCGCCGGGAACGCGGTTCCGCCGGGGCTCGCCGTCGACACCGAACTGCGCTGGGCGCTACTGCGGCGCCTGGCCGCGATGGGCCGGGTCGACGATGCGCAGGTCGACGCGGAGCTGACGAGGGATCCCACGGACGCCGGGCGGCGGCACGCAGCAGCGAGCCGTGCGTCGATCCCTGACGCTGAGCACAAGGACGCGGCGTGGCGGCTGCTGGCCGAGTCCAGCGAGCTCGGACACGAGGGCGTGCTGGCCGTGGCCACCGCCTTCGGGCAGCCCGAGCACGCCGAGTTGCTGGGCAGCTACGTCGACGCGTACTTCGCCGCGCTGCCGGAGATCTGGGAGAACCGAGGCGATCACATGAGGCGGCTGCTTGGCGACGCGTTGTTCCCCGCTGCGGCCGCGTCGCCCGAGCTGATCTCCCGGGTCGACGAGTTCCTGGCAGC
>JASHSZ010000028.1 GCA_030040815.1 Streptosporangiaceae bacterium | reverse complement strand
CTCGCGGCGCTGTACTACTGGTTCCCCAAGATGACCGGACGGCAGCTTGATCGTCGGCTAGGACAGTGGCAATTCTGGCTGTTCGAGATCGGCTTCCTGGGCGTATTCATTCCGCTGTTCTACGCCGGGTGGGAAGGGGAGCCGCGCTGGCAGGCGTACGTCGCCCCACAGTTTGCAACCGCAAACCTGATCTCCAGCCTGTTCGCGATCCCGATCATCGCGTCGGTGGCCATCCTCGGATACAACATCCTCGTCTCGTGGCGGTCCGGCGAGCCCGCCGTGGCGAACCAGTGGGGCGGCCGGACGCTGGAGTGGATGCTGCCCAGCCCCGTGCCGCTGGTCAACTTCGATCGCCCGGTCGTGGTGCTGGCCGGCCCGTACGACTACGGGATGGGCGGGCCGCGGCTGATGGGCCAGCCAGCGGTCGCCGGCGCAGCGGTCGACACCGCACCGGCCCCGAGCATGCATTCGGCCGAGGCTTCCAGGGCTAACCGGGCCCGGTACGGGACCCTGCTGCTTGTGCTCTCCTGGACGATGTTCGGCCTGGCGATCTACTCGGCGTACATCTACCTGCACGCGCTCAACACGGCTGGCCAGTTCCGGCCAGCCTCCGAGCACGCGCCATCGACCGTGGGCACCGTCCTCATCATGGTGGCGGCCGTGCTCGGCGCCGCGGTGTGGACCTGGGGACGCATCGGGAAGCGCGGCGCCGACGACCCGCGCCTGCGGATCGGGATGACCGCCGGCTGGCTCATCACTCTCGCCGGGCTCGCGGGCAGCCTGCTGATGTTCGCGACCCTCAACTACCCCGCCCCCATGTACGCCTACGCCAGCTCGATGGCGCTGTTCGTGTTCTTCCACTCCTGGCACCTGATCATCGGCCTGGTGATCGGCGCGATGGTGCTGGGCCGCCTGTACCGGGGCAGGCTCGCCGGGCGCGAGTACACGGTCGACTGCGTGGGCTACTGGCTGTGGTATACCGCGGCGCTGGCCGTGGTGATGACGGTGCTCACCCTGGCGCTGAGCTGATCGGAATCCGCCCAGGCTGCCTGGCGCCAGATCCGCGGAGGCGATGAGCGCATGCTGGACTATCTGCCTGCGGCGGTTGTCCTGGTCGCGTTTGCGCTGCACCGGGTCGGCGAGCGGCGCGCCACCGCGCGGGCTAGCCGCCCCCGCGGGTGGCCCGCCCGTCGGCGTGCGCTCACCTTCTACGCCGGGCTGCTCGCCATCCTGGTGGCGCTCACCGGACCCGTCGAGACGCTGTCCGGCCAGTTGTTCTGGGTGCTGATGATCCAGCGCCTGCTAGTGCTGACGGTTGCTGCACCGCTGGTCGCGCTCGGCCGACCGTGGATCTCGCTCTGGCGGCCGTTCCCGACCTGGCTGCGGCGGCCTGTGGCGCAGTCCGTCGCGCTGTCGCCGTCGTGGGCGCCGGTCCGCCGGCTCTTCCGCGCGCTCGCCGGGCCTCCGGGCGCATGGCTGGCGTTCTGCATCAACCTCCTGTTCTGGCATGTGCCCGGTCCCTTTGACCTGGCGCAGCGCAACAGCTGGATGCATCTTGTCGAGTACGGCGCCTTCCTGCTGTTCGCGATCTTGTTCTGGACCCTGGTGACCGGCTCGTCCCGCCGTGCGTCCCGGTTCTCGCACGCCCGCCGCATGGGCTATCTGGGTGCGGCGATGCTGACCAACGTCGGGCTGTCGATCTTCCTCGCGTTCGCCCAGCACCCCCTATACGCCGCCTACGCCGGGCTGGCGCACAGGCCAGGCGGCATCTCGGCGCTAGCGGACCAGCAGATCGGCGCCGGCGTGATGTGGGCCGCGGGAGACGTGCCGTTCGCGATCGTCCTCGCGCTGCTTGTGCACCAGTGGCTGGCGGCGCATGAGGCCACGATGGCCGGCCTCGGCAGCCCGCTAGGCGCCACTACAGCCTCGGCGGTCGGCCCGTCGCTGGCACCGGCGGCCGCACCCGCCGGGAGGACCCCTCCGGCAACCAGCGGGCCTGTCGGGCGGCGGGACGTCGGCCCCTAACCGCCCGCCACATGGCCAGCCGGCCCGCGGCAGCGCTGCGCACGCAGCCAGGGCATGCTGGCCAGCTAGGGTCGGGCTCGAACACGACAAAGCGTGAGGTGGCATGCGATGGCGATCACCCTCACACAGATCCGCGCTTTCCTAGCCGTACGCAGCACCGGCAGCGTCCGAGCAGCAGCGGGCCAGTTGCTGGTCAGCCAGCCGTCGGTGTCGGCCGCGGTCGCGGCCCTCGCCAGCGAACTCGACGCCGCGCTGTTCGAGCGGCATGGCCGGGGCGTCCGGCTCACCCCGTCGGGCGAGGCATTCGCCCCGTACGCGGCTGAAGTGCTCGGCCTGCTCGAACAGGGCAGGAACGCCGCGCAGGAGGCAGCGCACCCGGAGCGGTCCAAGATCCGGCTCGTCGCCGTCAACACGGCCGGTGAGTACCTGGTACCGCCGCTGATTCAGGCCTACCGGCGGCTCCATCCCGAGGTCAGCATCCTGCTCGAGGTGGGCAATAGGGCCACTGTGTTCGAGCGGCTCGAGTCACGACGCGCTGATATCGGCATCGGCGGCCGTCCGCCAGGCCGCAGGTTGGCCGGTTATCCGTTCGTCGGAAACGACCTGCTGGTAGTGGGCAAGGAGACGCCCGCCGACCTGGCAGATACGCCCTGGCTGCTGCGGGAGGAAGGCTCAGGCACCCGGCTGGCGACCGAGCGGCTGCTGGCCGATCTCGGGATGAGCGGGACCGGCGACCGCACTCCGGAATTGCTGACACTCGGCTCGAATGGAGCCGTCAAGCAGGGCCTCGCGGTCGGCCTCGGCGTGACGCTCATATCCCGGTTCGCGGTCGCGCGTGAGTTGCGCGAGGGAGCGCTCACCGAGATTAGCGTTCCCGGCACGCCCCTGCACCGGCCGTGGCATGTGCTGTTTCCGCAAGTTGGCCTGATCCGGCCCACGGCTCGAGCATTCGGCGACTTTCTCCGGTCAGCGCAGTGCCGCAAAATCATAGACGATGTCCTATGAATCATAGAAGAATTTGTCCTTTTCCTAATGACTTATTCCGCCTACGCTTCGAGGCATGTTCCAAGCAGGGGTACGCGAGTACAGCGAGATTTACTGGACTCCCGGCTACCAGCCGCGCGAGACAGACGTTCTGGCTGCCTTCCGGATCGTCCCGCAGCCGGAGGTCAGCCCTGAGGAGGCGGCCGCTGCCGTGGCGGCGGAGTCGTCCACGGCGACGTGGACGTCGGTGTGGACCGACTGGCTTACCACGCTGGAGCGCTACCAGGCGCACGCCTACAGTCTGGAGCCGGTGCCGGGTCGGCCAGATCAAGTCCTGGCCTACGTCGCGTATCCCCTCGAATTGTTCGAGGAGGGCTCGGTGACGAGCATGATGGCCTCGATCACCGGCAACGTGTTCGGCTTCAAGGCGATCCGCGCGCTTCGCCTCGAGGATCTGCGTATTCCCGTAGCGCTCGTGAAGACGTTCCAGGGCCCGCCGACCGGGATCCAGGTCGAGCGCGACAGGCTCAATAAATACGGCCGTCCGCTGCTCGGCGCCACGCTGAAGCCCAAGCTAGGCCTGTCACCAAGGAACTACGGCCGTGCCTGCTTCGAGCTGCTGGCTGGCGGCCTTGACTTCACCAAGGACGACGAGAACATCACCTCGCAGCCGTTCATGCGGTGGGGCGACCGTTACCAGTTTGTCATGGAGGCGGTGCGCAAGGCCGAGCAGGAAACCGGCGAACGCAAGGGCCACTACCTCAACGTGACCGCGCCGGACTGCGAGCAGATGCTCGAGCGGGCGGAGTTTGCGCGCCAGCTCGGGTCGCCGATCATCATGCACGACTACCTGGTCGGCGGCTTCGCGGCGCACACCACGCTGGCGCGCTGGTGCCGCCGCAACGGCATGCTGCTGCACGTGCACCGAGCCCTGCACGCGGTCGTCGACCGGCAGAAAGACCACGGCATCCACTTCCGCGTGCTGGCCAAGTGGCTGCGCCTGGCCGGCGGTGATCACCTGCACACCGGAACAGTGGTTGGCAAGCTGGAAGGAGACCGTGCTGCCACCCTTGGCGTGGTCGACCTGCTCCGCGAGGACTTCGTGGCCGCCGACCGCAGCCGCGGCATCTACTTCGATCAGGACTGGGCGTCGCTGCCGGCCGTGTTGCCCGCGGCGTCAGGCGGCATTCACGTCTGGCACATGCCGGCGCTGGTCGACATCTTCGGCGATGACGCGGTGTTCCAGTTCGGCGGCGGATCGGCCGGCCACCCCCAGGGCAGCCGGGCCGGGGCGACAGCGAACCGAGTCGCGCTTGAAGCGTGCGTCCAGGCACGGAACGAGGGCCATGACCTGGCCGCCGAAGGTCCGCGGATCCTGAAGCATGCCGCGGCACGCTCGCCTGAGCTGGCCGCCGCCCTCGACACCTGGCGCGAGATCAGGTTCGATTTCGAGACCATCGACACCCTGGACGTGGCGCAGTCATGATGCTCGAGACGTTTTCCTACCTGCCGGACATGTCTGCCGCTGAGCTCGCTGAGCAGGTCCGCTCAATCCTGTCGCGGCACCTCGTGGTTGGCATCGAGTACGCGGCCGCGCCCGACCCCTACGACCATTACTGGAGTATGTGGAAGCTGCCGCTGTTCGGCACCACCGAGCCCAGCGCGGTGCTGGCCGAGCTCGAATCGTGCCGCCAAGCGCATCCTGAGGCCTACATCAAGATCAACGGTTATGACCGTGCCCGCCAGGGCCAGGTCGTGTCGTTCGTCGCCATCAAGCCGGAGCGAGGCACGTGATGCCCCGGCCCATCATGCTCAGCATCGCCGGCGATTCCGGTTCGGGGAAGACGACCATCACCCGCGGCGTCGTGCGCGTGCTCGGCGATGACAAGGTCACCCACTTCTGCGCCGACGACTATCACCGCTACGACCGGAAGCAGCGGGCCGAGCGCGGGATCACCCCGCTGGATCCGGAGTGCAACTACCTGGACGTCCTGAGCAACGACCTGAGGCACCTGCGACAGAACGAGGCCATCCTCAAACCGGTCTACCAGCACGCCGACGGTACATTTGGACCGCCCGTCTACCTGGTCCCGGCACGATTCGTAGTGGCGGAGGGGCTGCTGGTCAATTACAACGCGGCCCTGCGCGAGATGTTCGACATCCGTGTCCACCTCAACCCGCCCGAGGACCTCAGGCGACGGTGGAAGGTCTCGCGGGACTGCTCCCGGCGCGGATACACCACCGACCAAGTGCTCGCCGAGCTAGACCGGCGCGAACGCGACTCTGAGGCCTACATCCGCCCGCAGCGCCACCACGCGGACATCGTCGTGTCGTTCGTGCCCGGCACCTCTGCCGACCCCGACCAGCTCGACGCCCACCTCTTCCTGCGGGACACGCTGCCGCACCCGGACCTCACCGGAGTGGCGGGCACCGGCGATGGCGACCTGACGCTCACCGAGCACGAGGGCGAGGTTGAGCTTCGGATTCCCGGCACGATTACCGCCGCGCGGGCACTCGAACTGGACGAAGCAATCTGGGACCGGATGCACTTCGCCAGCCATCTGCGCACCCAGCGGCTCGGCGAGTTCACCGTGGGATCCGACCTGCACCGTTCCGATGCCCTTGCGCTCACCCAGCTCCTGCTGCTGTACCACCTCGTCACAGCGCGGGCTGTCATCGCGCTCGGCGGCCAGAGCGCCCGAGCCACTAGCCCGGCGCCAGAGCAGCCCGCGGTCCCCGACGCAATGCCAGCGGTCAGCGGCTGAGCCATCGTTCGGGCCATCGCCGGTCCCGTCTATTCCCGCCGGAACGTGACCGTGGCGATGATGCAGGCCACCAGCGCGATCCCGGCAGCGACGGTCGGCGATCATCAAGGACTGCTACGCCTATTTCGATGACTTCCTGGACAACTTCTACGTCAGGCCACCGCAGTAGCAGCGCGAGCTCAGCAAGGCACTCCTCGAGCCGTTCGCGGAATTGGACGTAATCCTGCTTCTCGAACCTCTCGGTGCCGACTTCGCCCACCTCAACTTCCCGGGACAGCGCTGCGGCCAGCGCTGCCGTTGCCGCCGCTCGCGGCGCGGGCCGCCAGGCCGGCCGCGGAAAGAGACCGAATGCATACCCCTAGTAACATCGCCTGCGGGCGCCGTCGCTAACGGGGTGTGCGGCCCACCAGTGGAGGTGCCAGATGGCCGAGCTCCCGCCACCGCCAGAGGGAATTGTGCTGGCCCACTTCATCGTGTCGGACGATGTCGAGCGCTCTCGGCGCTTCTACACCGAGGTACTGGGCGGCAGGGTGGTGTTCTCCGGAGACGTGACCTATGTTGCGCTAGCCAACAGCTGGATCATCATCAATGTCGGCGGAGGCCCGACCGACGACAAGCCGTCGGTCATCCTGGAGACGCCACGCGATCCCGACCGCGTCAGCAGCTTTCTCAATATCCGGGTCAAAGACATCCACGCCGTGTACGCCGAGTGGAGCGCCAGGGGTGCTCAGTTCCTGACGCCGCCGAAACAGCATCAGTATGAGATCCGTTGCTACATCCGCGATCCCGACGGTTATCTGATCGAGGTGGGGCAAACCACGGACCCACGCGGGGACTGGTCACCCGCTCACTGGCCGCCTGCCACGCGCGCCGGTGATTCGGAGTGAATGCCGGGGTCGGCGGCACCGCCTGCGAATCGCCGGTGGCCGATCCTCCGGGCACTGAGCCTCGATCCGCCGCGTGACGCTCAGGGAGGTTCGGTCATGACCACCGCGATCATCGGCACCGGAGGGATCGGATCGGTCATCGCCCGGCTGCTCGCCTCGGGAGGCGAGACCGTGCGGCTCTCGAGCGCCGACACTAAGTCGGCACGAACGCTGGCCGCAGAAATCGGTCTCGCGGCGGTCGTCGCCGTCGACAACCGCGACGCGTTGCAGGGCGCCGATGACGTCGTTCTCGCGCTGCGCTTTACCGTGCTGAAGAGCGTCATAGACGAGATCGCCGAATCGCTAACCGGCAGGGTCGTGATCGTTCCGAGCAACCCGGTCAGCACAGACGCGCACGGCAACGTCTACCGTCTCCTGCCGGAGGAGCAAACCTCTGGCGAGGTTGTGGCGGGGTGGTTGCCGCCGGGGGCGCGCCTGGCCATGGCATTCGGAACCCTGTCGGCGAACCTCCTGGAGTCCGCTAGCAACCGGTCACCAGAGCCGGCCGTCCTCTTCTACGCGACCGGCGACAACCAGGCCGGCAACGAAGCCGAACGGCTGATCCGAGCGGCTGGCTTCGAGCCGGTGAAGATCGGCGGCATCGACCGGTCGGGCCGACTCGAGGTGGGCGGCGACCTTCACGATCTCATAGTCGGCCCCGCAGAGGCGCTATCACTGATCAGCCGGGCCTGACTCGTGGCTGTTCGGAGGGAGGATTACGACCACTGACCCGTGCATCCGGCCGGGCGGCTCGCGGGGCCGAGATCCTGCGCATCAGCTGTGACCGGGTACCGGGGGAGTTTCCGTGCGTTTCCAATAGAGCGCTGAGCTGGTGCTGACCCTTCGGATGACTCGTTCTCTTACGCTTCGGTTAGAGGGCTGGCAAGACGGCCTGAAGCCGATGATGGGAGCCTCGTGTCACGTCGTTGTCGCGAATGCTGGAGGTCGCGCAGGCTCACACCCACCCAGGCGGCCCATGCGTGGCTCGATGAGTAACTCCGGCCCGGCGTACCCACACCTGGTAGGGCGGGACGCGGAGCTGACGCAGATCGAGTCGGCGGTTGCCGATGTGGCTCGGCGCGGCGGCACTGTGCGGATCGCCGGAGATCCCGGGATCGGCAAGAGTGCACTGCTACGAGCCGGCACCGAGCTCGCGGTCGCACGGGGATACACGGCTCTGTCCGTCGAGGCCGCTGAAGGAGAATCCCATCTGGCATTCGCGGCCCTGTACCAGCTGCTCGAGCCGGTCCTCGGCCGAGTCGACGAGCTGCCAGCCGGGCATCGCGCTGCTCTCCTGAGCGCCTTTGGGCTAGCCGAACCAGGGGGAGCCCCAGCGAACAGGTTCTTCATTGCCCTTGCAGCGCTCGAGCTGCTTGCCGACGCGGCCGCTGAGACTCCGGTGCTTGTCGGAATTGATGACCTGTCTTGGCTTGACGAAGACAGCCGGGAGGCGATCGAGTTCATCTCGCGGCGCATTACCGATGAGCAGATCGTCATGCTGACGACCTGTCGCCTGAACCAGCCGCCAGAAAGCACCTTCGGCTCGGTTCTGCTGTGGCTCGATCCGCTCGACGCCGAGGCGTCACGAGCACTCCTGGAGTACCAGGCTCCGGACCTGTCGGCGGCTGATGAGGCACGGGTACTGGCGGCCGCCGCCGGGAACCCGCTCGCCCTGCTGGAGCTTGCGAAAGTTGCCGGCCGGGCGGGTGAGTCGTCTCTCCCCGAATCGGTTCCGCTGACGGAAAGGCTGGAACGCACCTTCGCGGCGGGACTCGGCGACCTTAATCCGCGTGTCCGCGCCGCCTTGCTGGTAGCCGCGGTCCAGGACAGCGACCAAGTCTCGGAGACTTCTGCCGCTCTCGCGCGGCTCAACGGCGATGACGATGCGACGGGCGATCTTCGCAAGGCAGCGCAGTCCGGGATGCTGGTCGTCGACGGCGACACGTTCCGCTTTCGGCATCCGCTAGTTCGGTCAGCCATCGCCCAGTCCGCCTCTGCCGAGCAGCGAAGAGCTGTTCACCAGGCGTTGGCTGCCACGCTCCGGACCGATCCTGATCGTGCCGTGTGGCATCGGGCGCTGGCGACTCCGCGCGCCCGGGAGTCCCTGGCGGCCGAGCTGGACGCCGGCGCAAGCCGGGCCCTCGCACGGGGCGCCCCGGGCCTGGCGGAAGAGTGGCTGCGGCGCGCCGCCGAGCTTTCCGAGGACGGCCGGCACCGGGGTCACCGGCTCTTGCTGGCGGCCGAGCTGGCCTTCGAGCTCGGGCGGCACGAAACGGTGGCCGAGCTAATGTCGCAGGCCCGTGCCCTCACGCTCGAACCCTCCGACTATGCCCGCCTCGCCGGGCTCGAGGGTGCGTTCGACGATGGCATCCCCGGCGATGAAGACAACGTCGGTCGGCTGGTGGAAGCCGCGGACCAGGCCCGCCGCGACGGCGACGAGGGCCTTGCAGCGTCGTTGCTGCTCGGCGCCTGCAACTCGTGCTACTGGGGTGCAGCTGGCGAGGACCTGCGGGCGCGGGTGCGCACGGGCATCGAAGCCCTCAGCCACGACAGCGCTGACCCCCGGGTGATGGTGCTCTACTCCGAGATCGACCCGTTCGGCCGCGGGGCGCGTCTGGTTGACCAGCTCGCCCGATGGGCTTCGGCCGAGATCACCGACGTTGCCCTGCTCGGGCTGCTGGCACGCACCGGATTCATCACCGGCGATTTCGAGCGCGGGCTGAGGTTTGCGACGCGGGCGTCTGAGTCTCTTCGACGGCAGGGTCGTATCGCCCTGCTCACCCAGGCGCGGGTGCTCGAAGCCTTCGCAGCGCTGTATCTGGGCCGCTGGGATATCAGCCTCGTGGCATCCGATGAGGCGTACAGGTTCGGGTTTGAGACGCGCCAGCCGCTGTGGGCCGCGTGCGCTCGGCTAGGGCAGGGCAATCTCGCTGGACTGCGTGGCGACCCTGCTGCCGCCTTGGACATCGCCTCTGAGGTCGAGAAGGATGCGGCGAGGTCTGGCAACCGGGCGCTGCTGAACGGAGTTCAGCTCAGCCGGGGATTCGCGGCGCTCGGCGAGGGCAGGCCAGGCGAAGCGTTCGACGAGTTCCGGCGCATGTTCGACCCCCACGACGTTGCCTACCAGTACCCGCAGTGCGCATGGGCTATTGACTACCTGGCCGAATCTGCCTCGCTGAGCGACCGCCGCGAGGAGGCCCTGGGGTAACTGCGGCATATCGAGGCCCTGATCGGTGACACGACTGCGTCCGGGGTGATCCGGGCGCTCGCGTACGCACGGGCCGTGCTGGCCGCCGAAGATCAGGCGCAGGCCCGCTTCGAACACGCCATCCGGCTCAGGGTCAACGCCTCGCCGTGGTATTGCGCACGAGTTGACCTGGCCCATGGATCCTGGCTACGCCGCCGGCGGCGGGTCGCGGAGTCACGCAGGCCGCTCGCCGCTGCTCAGGCGGTCTTCGATGCCCTGGGAGCCGCCGCCTGGTCAGCGCGCGCGATGCAGGAACTTGCGGCCACAGGACGGCGATCCCGGCAGCACGAGCCCGGCTCTTGGTCGAAGCTGTCGGCCCAGGAGCTACAAGTCTCCCAGCTGGCCTCTCAGGGGCTGACCAACCGGGAAATCGGCGAGCGGCTGTACCTGTCGCACCGCACCGTGGGCTCACATCTCTACCGCGCATTCCCCAAGCTTGGTGTCCGATCCCGGTCGCAACTGCACCAGGCTCTTGGCAGTAGTTCAGGACCTGGCGCCGATTCGGGACGGGACGACGCGCTCTAGGTTCAGGCGTTCCCAGGGCGGGTCGTTCAGAGGCCTTTGTCGCTGAGCCAGGACAGGCAGGCTTTGGCGACGTCAGCCCAGCCGGAATCGATGATCAGTGAGTGACCGCGGTCGCCAAATTCAGCAAGCTCCGTCAGTGCTGGCGAATAGCGGTACTGCTTCAGCGTCGACTTGGTGATCGCCTCAGGAACGGTGTGATCCTGGCCGCCCATGATGAGAAGGAGTGGCCCCCGCTCCGGGTTTCGGGTGTCGACCTTGGCTGGCGAATGGAGCGAGAAGTTGGCTGCGGCCGCCTCGAACAGCGGCTTGCCGGGCGCTGGCACTACCCAATTTTCGTACAGCTCGGCCGACTCCGCGTCGGGTATGGCGTTGCCGAAGCTGTACCGGAACTGTTCGGCAGTGAGCATGATGGCCCGGTGCCGGTTCGCGGGGTTCTTGAAGACCGGGAGCGTAGCCCGCAGCGACGACAGCGGGAGCGGGAGCACGCCCTTGATCTGTGCCGCATCGATCGCAATGGCTGCCGCGGCTCGATCTTGCCCGAGCAACTTCTCGGCTATCATCCCGCCGAATGAGTGGCCGATCAGCACCGGACTGGTATCCAGGTTGCTGATGATCGAAGCAAAGTGCGCTACGACGTCATCGATTCCGGTGTCAGCGACCGACTCAGGATTGGCTCGGGCCAGTTCGACGGTCTCCTGGTCGCCAGGCCAACCTGGGGCCAGGACGCCGTAGCCCGCCTGCTCGAACATCGATTCCCACGCGCCCCAGGAGCTGTGATGCAGCCAGAGGCCGTGGATGAATATGACCGGATGGGGCTTGTCAGGCATCTGAACTGGCCTTCCCGTGTTTCCGTGTCGCCTGGCTGACCTGCCAGCCGGGCCCGCGTCGGTGCCCAAGCTAGGGGATCGCCCCGTCGTCGGCTTCCGTCATTCGACTGCATCAGAGCAGGCAGCCCGCTGTGGGCGCCTGCGTTGCACTCGGTGTCCCCGCTCGACGCGCGCTTGCGTCATGCGACTGCATCGGCGCGCCCGGCTACCAGCTTTGCAGCGGGCGGTCTGTCAGCGGTGTCCGATCGGCTCAGTTACCTGACGCAAGCGGCCGGAGGGGGCCTGTTCCTAGCCTGGGGTATGGAGGCCTGCACTGGACTGGAGGTTCGGCATGGACATCAACCTGGCGGGACGGACCGCCGTGGTCACCGGGGGCAGCAAGGGCATCGGGCTGGCCGTTGTCGGCCGGCTGGCCGCCAGCGGCGCGCGGGTGTTCACTGGCGCTAAGAGCGCGTCTGCGGAGATCGAGGCGCTGGCCCACGGCAGCCAGGTGAGCTTCGCCGAGGTCGACCTGGCCGACCCGGGCGGCCCGGCGCGGCTGGTCGCGATGGCGGGGGACCGGGTCGACATCCTGGTCAACAACGTCGGTATGGCCCGGGCCCGGCCGGGCGGCTTCTTGTCGGTCAGCGACGGTGACTGGGCGGCGAGCCTGACGCTGAACCTGATGGCCGCGGTCCGGGCCAGCCGGGCGGCGCTGCCGGCGATGCTGGCTGCCGGGGCCGGGGTGATCGTCATGACCTGCTCGGTCAACGCCCGGCTGCCCGACCCGGCCGTGATTGACTACAGCGCCGCTAAGGCCGCCCTGGCCGGGTTCGCCAAGGCGCTGTCCAGGGAGGTCGGGCCGCGCGGGATCCGGGTCAACACGGTCAGCCCCGGCCCGGTGGCAACCGACTTGTGGCTTGGCAGCGACGGCGTGGCCGCGACCGTCAGCCACGCCACCGGCGCCAGCCCGGCCGACGTCCAGGGCCAGGCCGCGGCCCAGTCAGCCACCGGGCGGTTCAGCCAGCCTGCCGAGGTCGCTGACCTGATCCTCTTCCTGGCCAGCGACCAGGCAGCCAACATCAGCGGGTCCGACTTCGTCATCGACGGCGGTCTCATCCCGACCTGGTAGCCGATACCTGGCCGCAGGCCGTAACCGCCGCGTGCGCGGCTCAGGCAGCGCGGACGCTATCAGGCAGGTATCCGATCTGCTTCAGCAGCCCGAACTGGTCCTGGAGCGTCAGAATCTCGTTGACCTTGCCGCGCCGGAAGTGCCAGATCGCTGTGTCACGCACCTCGACCGGCTTGCCAGTTGCCGCTACACCCCCATACTCGCCGGTGTGGGTCCCGCGCCAGACCAGAGTGACCGCGAGCTTGTCTCCCGAGATGAACATGTGCTCGATGGTCGTGGTCAGATCCGGAAAGCCCGTCAGCCGGTCGCGGATACGGCCAACTGGCCCGGCAACGCCGACAGGGACCCCGTTGGTCCGCACGTCCTGGCTGAAAATGTCGTCGGCCATCGCGAGGTTGCCTCGCCACCCTTCGGTGAACCATTCCCGGGCAATCTGCATGTAGAGCTTGCTTGCTTCTGGT
>JASHSZ010000215.1 GCA_030040815.1 Streptosporangiaceae bacterium | reverse complement strand
AAAAAAAGGAAGTGAGTCAGCTGTGCATAGCACTCACGCTCCCGGTTCCGCCCGACCGCAAAGGCGGTGATGAGAAATGTTAGATATCGCTAGCCGGGCACGTGGCCGGACACTCTTCTGGCTCAGCGCACTGGCGGCTCTATTCGTCGTGGCGTTCGCGCTTGTCGCCGCTCGCCCTGCGTCGGCGGCCGACATGCCCCAAACTGACTGGAGCTTCTACGTCACTGCCCTCAACACGAGCGAGGCGGAGACGCTGGGCTGCAACCAGGGGGAATTCGACGCCGACCACGGCGACATCAACAGCACGGTCACACTCGACTTCGGCGGCCAGGATTCTTCCAACAACGGAACGATCCTCACCTTCAGCGGGACAGTGGTCTCATACGGGGACGTCGAGGCCTACGCGGAAACCTTCGGCTTCTGGTACTGGGACTGCACCGGCGCGGACACGACGTCGCTTCTGACGCTGTCGATCGGCACCAATAACAGCGCCTACTACGTGAACAGCACCGGCGGCGCGTCCTGGGCCGGGGTGGTGAACGCCGTCACCTCGTACATGGACAACTACGGCCAGGTCCAGGTGTGGGGCGGGAACGACATGGAGCTCGACTGGGACACCTACGCCGCCACCAGCAGCTGGGAGTCCGGGTACGCGGCCCACACGTCCCAGGACTACACCGACTACGGTGATGCAGCCGGGTGCCCGCCGTACGGTTCCTGCGATAACGGCTGGACCCAGCACGACGTCTACCTGGTGGCGTGGGGCGACGCTCCCGCGTGGGCGACACCGGAGATCTACACGTCGGCGACCGCGTCCGAATGGATATCGATATCCGACACCTACGGGCCGATCGTCTTTTGGGGGCCGATGGACGAGTACGACCTAGACTCGAGCACCCTCACTCCGGCGCAAGCATGGTCGGATCTGTGCAGCAGCCAGACCTGCGAATACTCCCTCCAGATACACAAGGCGACCTGAGGCAGGCGGCGATGAACACTAAGAATCAGCAGCGCCGAGCCGACGGTGCGCGCAGCCGGCGCTTGCCAGGCCGGAGGGCACTAGTCCTTGTGGTAGGCGGTGTCGTCGCCGTGTCCATCGGCGCGGGCATCGCCGCGGCACAGGGCGTGTCGGCGCGCACTGCCGCGCTCAGCAGCGCGCAAGCGCAGTCGGCGGGCTGGCCGGCCGCGAAGGCTCGGCTCTATCAGCAGGGCGTCGCCAAGGCCTTTCCCGTCAAGCCGGCCATGAAGCCGGCGGTGGCGCCAGCGGCCGCGCCGGGCGTCCCGGTCGTCGTGGTTCCCGACGCGCGCGAGGCCGGCATCTCTGCCCTGCGGCAGGCACCATTCGGGACGGCCGACTTCGCGGTCCAGAACAGTTACAGCAGCCTGGTGAAGGGCCGCTGGTATGTGGCATACGCGGGCACGGTCAACGGCAACTCCGCATCGGGAGTGGGCGGGGTCCGCGTACTGTCCGCTGATGCCACCCAGAACACCGATATCACCGACCTGGGCACATTCACCGTGCCCGGCACGACGTCGCTAGAGGTCACCGGATACTCCGGCAATTCGATCACGCTCGAGGCCAACACCGGAGCGACATTCACCTTCAACCTAGACACCCTCTCCTTCGGGTGACACACGCCGCCTGGCCGTCACAGCAGACACGTCCGCTGTGACGGTCAGCGGTATTCCGAGCCGTGCCCCTTTTCGGTGCGAACGTGGCGTAGCTGGGACTAAGGTCCCACGCCAGCCGGACCAATGGCACTACAGCCCTATTGCAGGCTCGCCGGAGAGATTACAGAAAGAGTGGCGTAGTACCTGGGCTCGTCTCCGACTGTAAGCAGCCATCCGGTATGTACAGCCGCCCGGAATAGCGGTCGCCGGGAGAGTGAGGCTGATGGTGCCGAAAATGGAGTTCGGTCTACTTGGCCCGCTGCTCGTGCGCGTGAACGCCATAGCGAAGCCCGTGCAGCCGGGGAAGCAGCGGACGGTGCTCGCGGCGCTGCTGCTCGACGCCAACCGGATCGTCTCAGTGGATGAGCTGGCAGAGACCTTGTGGTGGAGTGCGCCGCCCCCGTCAGCGAAGGTGACCATTCAAAATTACGTGAAGAGGCTGCGCCATGCCCTGGGTGAAGCCGGCGGAGCTCGTATCAGCACGCAGCCACGCGGTTACCGAATGAGGGTGGATACCGGCGAGCTGGATGTATTACGGTTCGAAGCGCTACTGGCGGCTGCGCGCACGGCTATCCGGAACGTTTCATGGGCGGATGCAGTCGGCAAAGCCAGTTCGGCACTTGCCCTCTGGCGCGACGAGGCCCTCGCGGACGTGGAGTCCGATTTCCTCGCGCAGCGGGATGTCCCCCGGCTGGCGGAGATGCGCCTGCAGGCGGCTGAAATGCGAATCGAAGCCGAGCTGCACCTGGGCCGCCACGCAGAGGTGATCGGCGAACTGCGGCAGCTCATTGCCGCCAACCCTTTTTGGGAGCGTCTGTACGCGCTACTGATGCTCGCCCTATATTACGACGGCCGTGCGCCCGACGCTCTGGCCGTTTATCAGCATGCTCGCCGCCTGCTCGTCGACGAGCTTGGTACCGAGCCGGGCACTGAACTACGTGAGCTGCACCAGCAGGTCCTGAGCCTCAATCCGGCCCTGTCGGCTCCTGCAGCGCCGTGGCTCGCAGCGGTCGCATCAGGCGGTGCCGCCGCTACCAGCACGCGGCCCAGCCCCACGGCTGACTCACGGCTGGTATCCGGAAGTCGCGCAGGATAGAGGCGTCATGAGGAACATGAGTTACCTCCGGACCGCCGCCCTGGTGGCGAGCGCCGCCGCCCTCGCAGTCGGGTGCGGCGCATCCGCCTCGGCCCCGAGCTCGTCGCGGACGCCGGACCACAACGGAGCTGTCTGCAAGCCCTCGCAACTGCGGCTGACGGCGGGTCCGAGAGTTTCCGAGGCAGCCCAGCAGAACACTCTGCTGCTGGTGTTCAGCAATGTCTCGGCAACCGAGTGCACCCTGCGCGGCTATCCGCGCGTCGCCCTGGCTGACAAGACGGGAGCAAAGCTCGCCTTCAGCTACCGTCAGCGCGGGGACCAGATGCTCACCACCAGAAGGCCAAGTAGGGTGCCTCTGCCGCCAGGTGGCGTTGCCTATTCGGCCATCAACAAGAACACCTGCATTGCCTTCGCCTCGCGCGTTGCCGTCCGTGCCGAGGTAACTCCTCCCGGCGACCATAAATCGCTCGTTCTCCAGCTGCCCACTTACCCGGTTCTGGGCTACTGCGGAGCTGGTGACCCTGGCCACGCTGTCGACGTGGCGCCCGTCGAACCCACGAGCACGGACGTCCTTGCCGGGTGATGCGCCGACCGCCGCGAGAGGCGTCGGCCAGCAGTCAGCGGCCGGTGAAGCGTGGCTCGCGCCGCTCCACGAACGCTTTCGCCGCATCGCGATGATCCTGCGTCAGTCCGGTGTGGATGTGGTGAGTCGCCTCGATGTCCATGCACTCGCTGAGCTCGCCGGTCACCGCGCGGTTGAGGTTCTCCTTCATGTAGCGGTACGCGAGCCGCGGCCCTTTAGCGAGGCGCAGGGCCCGCTGACGTACCTGAGCGTCAAAGTCCGCCGCCCGGAACACCGCGTTGACGATCCCGAGCCGCTCTGCGTCCGCCGCAGACAGCCGGTCGGAGAAGTAGTACAGCTCCTTAGCCTTGGCGCTGCCTACCAGGCGAGTGAGGAACCAGGTCCCGCCATAGTCACCCGAGAAGGCAACCCGGGCGAACGCAGTCGTGAGCACTGCGCCCTCGACGGCGTACCGCAGATCGCAGGCCAGCGCTAGCGACAACCCCGCGCCCGCGGCGGGCCCGCCGATCGCGGCGATGGTGGGCTTTGGCATCTGCCACAGCCGGCCGCTGGTTGCGCGCTGACGGAGCCGCTGGCGGTGAATGACGGCATCGAGGGTCTGTCCCCGCTCTCCGTCCGGCCGCTCCGCCATGGCCTTCACGTCGCCGCCGGCACAAAACGCGCCGCCTGCCCCGGTGAGCACCACGCAGCCGACAGTGTCATCGGCCTCGACGTCGCTGAGCACCCGCTCCATGGCGGTCATCATGGCCTCGGACATCGCGTTCCGCCGGTCCGGGCGGTTCATTGTCAGGACCGCGACACCGTCGTCGACGTCAGCCAGCAGGTCGTCCGTTCCCGTGTCGAGGCGCGTCACGCCCGTTCTCCTCCAGTTGCTCCTGTGGTCGTAACGAACCGGACGCCGGCAATGTGAACTTCCGGCACCGGGCGCTCGGTGGTGAGCCTGATCTCGGTAATGCCTTCGCCGCCGACCGGGCCGGCCCGCACGAAGCGCAGGTCCTGGCCGGCGTGCGCCAGCGCGATCGTTGCCGTATCGCCCTCGTCGATGACCGTCAGCCCGAGCACGTGCGCCCAGCGCTCGGCCGCGCTGGCCGGCTCGGTGACCTCGATCGTCAGGCCGGATATGCCGCCAGCAGGATGCTGTGGAGCTCGCCCGGTCCACTCGGGCCCGGCCCAGCGCCATGACTCCGGTGGGTAAGCCCAGTCCAGCGACACGATCGCGCCGGGGACGTCTTTCGGATGAAGGTGAGTACCGGCGATGTCGGCAAGGTCGGACGTCCAGACCACCCGGATGCCGGCGTCCGCTACCCGTCGGCGCGCCGCGTCCAGATCGGGCAGCTGGAAGATAGCCATGTAGCCGCTGTCGCCGCCGCGGCGCTCGAGGTAGCGGCCAGCGGTAGTACCGGGTTCAACCGGGGCCACCACCTCGACGAACGTGTCGCCAGCGGCGAAGACGGCATTGGTGAGCCCGAAGCGGCCGACGCCTGGGTCGTGGAACGGCTCCGGCCAGCCGAATGTTTCTTTGAGCCGGCTGGCAGTCGCGTCGCAATCGGCGGCAGCGAGCGCGACCTGACGAAGGCGTGGCCCGGCGAGCATGGCCGAACAGTACCGCTAACGTGCAAGGCCGCCTATCGGCACCGGCTCGGGTCCACCTCGTAGCTGATCTCCAGGCCGTCTCCTCGTCCCACTGCTCGCCGACCTCAGCAAAGCCGTACTGCGATGCCAGCTGGTAGGACGGGGTGTTATCGGGGCTGATGGTCACCCGCACCTGGTCCTCATCCCGGATGACGCCCCTCACCCACGCCGCGCTATCGAGATCCCGCTCGACCTGCGCGCTTCGTCTCCTCCATACCCCTCTCCACTCTGGAGTGGCGAAGTATGGCGAGAGGGCACGGGGCTCACCCTGTTCGCCGCGGCCACGTGGCCGTCGGCCAGGGCCCGAACACCGGCCCGTCAGATGCACGATGCGCACGTGCCGCGGGGCGGGCCGGTCAGCCATGTACGCCGGATCTGGTGACGTCACCGGGTCGGCCTGGCATCCGGCCAGGCGGCCTTCGCACCTGAGCGCTCAGCGGTCGTGATAGGGATCCCTGATGTCCGCGGTGAGGGTCAGCTGCCTGATGCCGTCTGGCTCGCAGAACGTCGGCTGCGGCGCAATTCCGGTTCCGAACGCCAGCGACAGCACACCTGACCGCTTAGCGCCCAGCACCGGCTGCGCGTGGTCAGGCAGGACAGCCCACGTCGTGGGCGCCCAGACATGAACGGTCCCGTCGAGGTGCAGCTCGCGCGACTGGTGCACGTGACCGCTGATGAACAGGGCGGGTGGCCGGCCGGCGAACAGGTGCATGAGACGGTCCCGCGAGGCCGCCGGCCAGAACCGGTAGGGCGGCGCAGCGGCAAGCTCGCCCGCGGGCGCCGTGAGGGGCTTATGCGCGAGCAGCGCGATCCGCTGGCGGGCGTCGGCTGTGCGCAGCTGGCCCTCCAGCCAGGCCCACTGACTGGCCTCGCCAGCGAGCCCTGATCCGGCGAGTTGCGAGTTCAGCGCGAGCAGCGTCCAGTCGGCGATCCCCAGTGACCAGTAGTCCGCGCTGACGACATCGAGCCAGCGCTGCCGCCGCGCCGCTGTCACCGCCAGGTCTGCTGGCCTGCCTGCCAGCGGGTTGTCGCCGATGTCGTGGTTGCCGGGCACAGCGATCCAGGGGGCGGTCAGCATCGCCAGTTGCCCGCGGGCGTAGTCAAGGTCGGGAGGGTTGCGGGCGCCGTCGAGGCTCAGATCGCCCAGGTGAATCACCAGGTCAGGAGCCACCGCAGTGATATAGCGAACGACGGCAGCCCAGTTCTGCTGCGCCTCGGGGGCGTCCGGCGAGAAATGAGAATCCGACACGAAGATCACGTGCTTCGTGGTCATGACCGCACGGTACCGGGCGAGTCTCCAACTGAGCCCTGCCGCAGGCTCACTGGCAGGCGACGGTTAGGCAAACTGGCAGCCCTGCTCAGCGGCACTCACGGCACTGGGGACGCCGGCAGGAATCAGGAGCTTTGGAAGAAGGATGGCAGCTCGGACTCGCACGCCTTCAGCGCGGCTGCCACGCTCGGGTTGCTGGGATTCAGCCCATTCAGCACCCGGTCGATTGGTGCCGACCCGGCAGCGGGCGGCGAGGTTGGCTGGGTAGTGGGGATGGGCTCGCCGTGCGATGACATGCAGCTGCGGAATGCCTGCAGCGCGCTAGCGAATCCGCCCCCAAACCCGTGACCGAACCCGCCGGACGGCCGCAGCGACGCGCAAGCCTGGGCTGCCTGCTGGAATGTGCTGTTGCCGCTGCCAAAGCCGGCGCCGCCGAACCCGCCGCCGAACCCGCCAGAGCCAGGCGCGGCGGTCGGCGGTGCTGTGGGCACGTTCACGCCGTGCTGACGAAGGCAGTTGAGGTAGGCGCTGATCCCAGCTGGTGACGTACTCGACGAGGCAGTACTTGCGCCACTGCCGCCGCAGGCTGCGAGGATCAGGGCCACCAGCGCGAGGATTGCCGCAACACCGGCGAGCCGCGCGACTGGTGTGGCCCGGTCGGGCCGGATCTTCCCGCGCACCGTTGCGCTCCCCGGACTAGGTCGATCGCCCGGAACTCGCCGAGCGCCTGGATCTCACCCGGCATATGGTGGCTGGCGCCGATGAGGGGAAGCTGGGCGCAAGCTGCGTGTCCGCTAACGCTGCTCGCCAGCGAGCTACGGCATAGGCGGCGAGCCGCCAGCGAGCCAGGGTCCCGCACTTTACCAGTCGGGGGCGGCGCGGATCTGTGTCATTCGCGGCACTAGCGCGCGAGCGCGGGTGCTACCAGGCAGCGTTCTCTGCGAGCGGCGGGTACCCAGGGATGGGCGTGAGCTGACCTGCGGTCAGAACGCCCGCGCCCGTGCTGGTCGCGACGATCAGCGTGCTGCCGGTCGTGCTTGACCACAGCACGTCCTGCACCGGCGTGATCACGCTCGGCGTGCTTCGCGCACTGCTCGGAGTCAGCTGCACGCCGGGGAACCCGGCGATCTTGCCGGTGCTCAGCAAGTACTCCGTGACCACGCCGTCAGGCGAGTTTTGCGGCGCGGTCACGCAGACGATCTTGGTTCCATCCGGGGTGATGATCGTGTTAGTACCGACAAGAAGCCTGCCCCGAGCGGTCCATTCGACCGCCAGTGTGCTCGAGGTCAGGCTGCCGCCAGGCGCGGCAGTGTCGAGCAGCCGGACCTCGGTGGTCAGGCGGACGCGAACCTTCTGATGCAGGCGCGGAGCATCGGTCGGCGTCGGCGGCGTCTCGTGCTCCTGCCATGCCTGGAACGCTAGCGTCTGCCCGTTCGCGGTCCACGACAGCGGGGAGCCTTCGGGCTTCCAGTTGCCGATCCAGCCGCTCGTCGGCCATTGCCATTCCGCCGCCGATCCTGTCGCGAGCGTGAAGATCACGATGTCGGAGTTCCCGGGCTCGTCCCCCTTGCCTGTGCTGACGATGACGGCGAGCTTGCCGGCGTTCGGGGAGAGCGCTATGCCCATCACATCTGTGCCGTAGCGCCCCGCCGTGATGGGCAGCGCCGTCAGCCCCGTGGCTGGCTGGCCGGCGGCGTTGAGGCACAGCAGGAAGAACCCTGTCGAATACCGCCCAGCGTCCTGCGCGAGGTTCTGGTTACTGGGTGCGGGCGTGGCGGCGAGGACGAACGTGCGGTCGTCGGCGGCCGCGGTCACCGCGGTGAACATCCCGTACGGCGACGGCGGTTCGAGGGTGCCGAGCACTGCGCCGGTGGCGGTGTCCCGGACCACTGCCGCGTTGTGGAGACTTCCCCCCAGCCGGGAGAGGACGACGTAGTACGGCGGGACCGTGGCCAGCGCGGGAAGGGCTGACGGGCCCGGTGCCGACGGCGTGGTGGTGGGGCTAGCGCCGGCGGTGGTGCAGGATGTGACCGACCCGCCCAGCGCGCGCCCTGGACCAGAACGGGGCGCGCTGCCGGTGACAAGCAGGGACACCGTCACCACCGCAGCGACCGCCGCGGCGGCCGCGACCGGCGCGATGACCATCCGCCCCGCCACCGGGCGCAGCGGTCCGGGCAGGCTGAAACGGCCGGGCCGGGCAGGCAGGCGCAGCGGCGGCGCGCTTCCGGGGAGCACCGTGTCGGCAGCCGCCCGAGCGGCAGCGCGGAGGCGGTCCTCGATCGCGTTCATTGCTTGCCCTCCTCCAGAAGCTGGGCGAGCGCGCTGAGCCCGCGGGAGGTGGTGGACTTGACGGTGCCCTGGGTGACGCCCATCGCTTCGGCGATCTCCGGCACGGGCAGGTCGAGGTAGAACCGGAGCACTAACGCCTCCCGCTGCCGCGGCGCCAGCCGACGCAGCGCGTCGAGCACTTCCCGGTGCTCCTCGGTGATCAGCGCCATGACCTCCGCAGATGCTGCATCGCGCGGCGCGGTCTGCCGCGCGACCCGCCGCGCGGCCCTCGTCCGGCGGCGAAGCTCGGAGCGGCACCGGTTCAGGACGGAGGAGCGCACGTAGACCAGCGCATTGCCGGTGTCGGCCAGGTGGCTCCAGCGTCGGTACAGACCGCAGAAGACGTCCTGAACCACGTCCTCCGCGGCCGCACGGTCACCGAGCATCACCACCGCGAGCCGGATCAGGCCCACCGCATGGGCCTGATACATGGCGGAGACCGCGGCCGCGGCGTCCGACAGCCCATCGGCCGGAGCTTGGTCAGCCTGAGCACGGCCTTGCCTGGGAGCCAGCCGCGGGTCGGCTGCGCCACCGAGGCGCGAAGCGTTGGCCTTCACGTATCAGAGACGCCGCAGCGCGAGGCTGGTTGCCTGGGCGCCCTCGGCGATCGTGGTCCGGCCATGCGGCGCCCGCCGACGAGATAACCACGCCGGGGCTGCCAGGTAACGGCTGAGGCCCGCCGAACAGCAAGGGTCGCTGCACGAGGAGGGTGCTGATCCGAAGTGCTGCGCTGACGAGATGACTCGACGGATGCGGATGCAGCGCGCACAGTAGGACTCCATGAACTGGGATGCCGACCTGGCCATCCGTGCAGCGGGGCCTGACGATGCTGACGCTGGCTGATCCCACTGTCGGGGTGTCCAGGCTGGAGCTTGGGCCCCGGCAGTGAACAACGCCCATGCGCACCCGGACGGGTACGATCAGCCACTGAGCCGGGCCAGAGCTGCCGAGGCCTCATCGTGTATCGGCGGCGGCGGATCGAGCGACAGCACGTGCCGCAGTGCCATGCCATAGGCAACGTCGTAGGCCACATCGGCCGCAACCGAAACGTCTGGCACCACGCCGCTGCCTTCCCAGTTCGTGCCCGTGACCGGATTAACCGACCTGGCAAACGGCACCGAGATCGCCATGGTCGCGCTGAGCGGCCGCACGGCCGTGGGGTGCGCGCCGCCGCCGGTCGTCTCGCCGATCAGCTGAGCCCGGCCCAGGGCCTGCAGTGTGTAGCAGAAGTCCTCGCCGCCGGAGAACGTCTGATGGCTGGTCAGCAGGTAGACCGGCTTGTCCACGTAGCGCGAGCCCGGCACGTATGGCACGGTCCAGAACTGCCGGGTCTCTCCCGTCTCGGCCTCGAAGATGTCGTTGAGATGGACGCCCGGTCCGTCGAATAGATAACTGCACCAGAAGACCACGCCGTCCGGCGACCCGCCGCCGTTGTGCCGCAGGTCGAAGATGAGCGCATACGTGCCGGACACCAGCTCCATGGCCGCGGCGATCGAGGCACCGGCGTTCTGCGGCAAGGCGACTCGGCGCAGATCGACGTAACCGACGTTGCCGTCCAGCCGCTCAACCCGGTGAATGCCGAAGTTATCCAGCCGTCCCACCTGCTGCATGTCCTGCCGGGCCCTGACCCGGTCAGCTGGCATCGGTCTCGGTCGCCTGGGCTCGGAGTGAGCCTGCACCCGGAGGTGCTTGTCGGCGCAGACCGCATACAGCTGGCTGGTCAGGCGCTCGGCGAGCTCGGACTCGCCCAGATCGTCGTACTCGCCAACGGCGAGCCTCGCCTCGATCTCGGCGGCCGCCTGCGCGGCGCGGTCGGGGAACACGTACCGCGACCGCAGGATGGCCATCGCGGTCTGCACGATCTCGCGCGGCGGGATGGGCTCGTTGACCAGCTCCGGATCGTGCGGCATGACGATTCGCGGCGCGCTGTCCGGAGCACCGTCATCGACCGTGAATTCCAGCAGCCTGGCTGGCGGCAGCCGCAACGACAGTTCGCGCCGCAGTCGCAGCATCGCGGTCTCGTGCTGCGCAGCCCAGGACTGAAGCGACTCCGCACGGTCCGGTGCGGCCGGATGGCTGCCGTCGGTGTCACCCGCCACGCCCTCCTGCGGCCCGCTATCCAGTCCGACAAACACCCGGACCAGCAGCTCCTCCGGGCCGATCTGCGGGTCGTCGGCCTCCTGCAGCAGCGCGACCCGCTGCACCGTGCCGGCCGGAAAGCGGCTCAGTACCTCTTCGTTTACCAGACGCTCGAGCCGCGTCAGTTCCGTGCGTTCCACAGTTCCCCCTGACCACTGCCGGCGTGTACTTCCCGAATCGTCAGGACGTTGCGGTGTGAGCAAAAGTTCCCGATGGAGGGAATTGCACGATTGGCGGACCTCACCCAGCTGGCTTCCGCACCCGGCTACTGACCGGGCAGGCTCCGTGCGGCGAGGAAGCGCGCCGGGATCTCGCCGCCGCCGTGCACCGCGAGGTCCGCGCCGGTGATGTAGGCCGCGAGCGGTGAAGCGAGGAACAGGCACGCCCAGGCGACGTCGGCCGGCTCCGCCATCCTTCCCATAGGGATCGCGGTGGCCACCGACGCGCCCTGGTCCGGGCCGTAGTGCTCGGCCGCGCTCTCGGTCAGGATGAGGCCGACCGTGATGTGGTTAACCCGCACTTTGGGCGCCCACTCGAGCGCCAGCGACCGGGTGAGCTGCAGCAGGCCCGCCTTCGCGGCCGAGTAGGCGGCGGTCAGCGGCGCCGCCTGATGGGCGGACACGCTGCCGATGTTGATGATCACGCCGCCGTGCTCCTGTGCCTGCATTACCGTGTTGGCGGGCTGGGCGACGTAGAACGGCGCGAGCAGATTCAGCGCCACGACCCGTTCTACAAACCGCGGCGACACCGTGGCCGCGTCCGCGTTCGGTGCCCCACCTGCATTGTTGACCAGCACGTCCAGTCGCCCGAACGCGTCAACAGCGGCGTCGACCACCAGGCGCGCCTGGAATGGTTCACGGACGTCGGCGGCGACGAACTCGGCTGCGCGCCCAACGGCGGCAGGCAACCGTACAGGTTTGTTCCGTCCGCAGACGAGCACGTCAGCCCCAACCGCGAGGAAGGTCTCGGCGATCACCCGGCCGATGCCGCGAGTGCCGCCCGTGACGATTACCGCGCGGCCGTCGAAGTCAACCGGGTTGTCCATCGTCTGGCGCCAAGGCCACTTCAGCGGAGGCATTCGAGGATCGTGACGTTGGCCTGGCCGCCGCCCTCGCACATGACTTGCAGGCCGTACCGGCCGCCGGTGCGCTCGAGCTCGTGCAGCAGTGTGGTCGCCAGCCGCGCGCCGGTGGCGCCGAGCGGGTGGCCGAGCGCGATCGCGCCGCCGTTGACGTTAACCCGGTCCAGGTCGGCGCCGGTCTCCGCAGCCCACGCGAGCACCACCGAGGCGAACGCCTCGTTGATCTCGATCAGGTCGATGTCCGTGAGCGACAGCCCGGTCCTGGTCAGCGCGTGCGCGGTCGCCGGGATGGGCGCGGTCAGCATCCACACCGGGTCGGCGCCGCGCACCGACATGTGGTGGATCCGGGCCCGCGCGGTCAGGCCGTGCGTCCGCAGGCCATGCGAGTTAACGATGAGCAGCGCGGCGGCGGCGTCGGCGATGGAGCTGGCGGTCGCCGCGGTGAGCCTGCCGCCGTCGATCAGCGCGGGCAGCGACCGGATCTTCGCCCAGTCCGGCTGGCGCGGTGTTTCATCTGCCGCAAGCCCGAACACCGGGACGATCTCGCGGTCGAACCGTCCTTCGGCGGCTGCCTGCAGCGCCCGCTCGTGCGACGTCACGGCGAACCGCTCCATGTCCTCGCGGCTGATGTCCCATTTCTCGGCGATCATCTCGGCGGAGCGGAACTGCGAGATCTCCTGGTCGCCGTAGCGCCGCTGCCAGCCCGCCGAGCCACGGAACGGGTCGGGGAAGCCAAGCGCCTGGCCCGCCGTCATGGCGTACGAGATGGGCACCGCGCTCATGTTCTGCACGCCGCCGGCAACGACGACATCCGCTGTCCCGGACAGCACGGCCTGGGCGGCGAAGTGCACAGCCTGCTGAGATGAGCCGCACTGCCGGTCGACGGTGGTGCCGGGTACGTGGTCGGGCAGCCCGGCCGCGAGCCAGGCGGTCCTGGCGATGTCGCCGGCCTGCGGTCCGACCGTGTCGACGCAGCCGAACACCACGTCCTCGACCTCGGCCGGATCGATGCCGCTGCGCTCCACCAGCGCGGACAGCACCGCCGCGCCGAGGTCGGCCGGATGGACAGCGGCGAGCCCGCCACCGCGCTTGCCGACCGGGGTCCGGACGGCGTCCACGATGTAGGCCTCGGCCATGATCCCGACCGTACCAAGCGCTTGATCACATCGCCAGGACCACGCGGTTAGAGTGGTTGCCGCACCCACGGAGTGAAGGACCGCGATGGCCGCACCGCTCGGCAATCCCCCGGATGGCGGCCCGGCCGCGGGCGCAGCGCGGTCGCGGACGGTGCCCGCAGTGCTGGCCGCGGCCGCCGAACAGTTCGCCGACCTGGAGGCGCTCGTCGACGGCGCGGAGCGGTGGACCTTCGGGCAGCTGGCTGCCTGGGTGCAGCGGTGCGTGGCCGCGATGATCTCAAGCGGGGTCGAGCCGGGAGACCGAGTGGCGGTGTGGGCGCCCAACGGACGCCGCTTCGTGGTCGCCGCGCTCGGCGCGGTCTCGGCCGGCGCCGTACTGGTGCCCATCAACACCCGCTTCAAGGGCGACGAGGCGGCCTGGATCCTGCGTAAGAGCGGGACGCGGCTGCTGCTCGTCGACGACGGCTTCCTCGGCAACGACTATCTCGGCATGCTGGGCGCCGCGGCCGCGCCGGAGCATCCCGCCGCGGCAGGCCCGCCGGTAGCTGGGCTGCCGACCCTGCGCGAGATCGTCACCCTGGGCGAGCGCGCCGCTCCCGAGGCGACAGCGTTCGAGGATTTTCTCGATCGGGGGAACGGGGTTGCTCCCGGGCTGGTCGCCGCTCGGCTTGACGCGGTCGGCGAGGACGATGTGGCCGACATGTTCTTCACCTCCGGCACGACCGGGCGACCCAAGGGCGCGATGACGTCGCACGCCCAGAACGTGCGCGTGTACGAGGCGTGGAGCGGCGGGGTGGGACTGCGCCGCGGTGACCGGTACCTGCTCGTCAATCCGCTCTTTCACACCTTCGGCTACAAGGCTGGCCTGCTGGCCTGCTTGATCCGGGGCGCGACGCTCGTGCTGCAGCCAGTCTTCGACGCCGAACTGGCGCTGGCGCTGATCGGCGCCGAGCGGGTCACCGTGCTGCCCGGCCCGCCGACGCTCTACGCGTCGCTGCTGGACCACCCGGCCCGCAACGCTGCCGACGTCGGCACGCTGCGACTCGCGGTCACCGGGGCGGCGGTGGTCCCGGTCGCGCTCGTGGAGCGGATGCGCGCCGAGCTGTTCCCCGAGGTCGTGATCGCGTACGGCCTGACCGAGTCGTGCGGCACGGTGACCGTCGGCGACCGGCTCGCGGACGCCCAGACCATCGCTACCACGGTCGGCCGCGCGATCGAGGGGACCGAGGTGGTCGTCGCAGACCAGCAGGGCCGCCCGCGGCCGCCGGGGGAGAGCGGCGAGGTGCTCGTGCGCGGCTACAACGTCATGCTCGGTTACTTCGACGACCCGGCCGCGACCGCCGCGGCGATCGACGCCGACGGCTGGCTGCACACCGGGGACGTCGGCGTGCTGCGCGCCGACGGCCTGCTGCGGATCACCGACCGGCTCAAGGACGTGTTCATCGTCGGCGGCTTCAACGTCTACCCGGCAGAGGTCGAGCAGCTGATCGCGAGGCACCCGGCGGTCTCGGAGGCGGCCGTCATCGGCGTTCCGGACGACCGGCTGGGCGAGGTCTGCCGGGCCTATGTGATCCCGCGCCGCGGAGCCGAGGTGGACCCGACCGAGATCATCGAGTTCTGCCGGGAGCGGTTGGCGAACTTCAAGGTTCCGCGCACGGTGACGATCGTCGCGCAGCTGCCGAGGAACGCCGGCGGCAAGGTGCTCAAGTACGTGCTGCGGGCGGAAGCCGTCGGGTCACACCAATCCGGCGGCTGACGGTCACGGCGGGGTCCAGCGGACGATTGGCGCGCCAAACCCGATGAGCGGACCAGGAGGCGCGAGCCGCAACAACGTGTAAACGCCGGCCGGGAACTACCCCGTTCCCCTCCCTTCACTCACCTGGCAGAGAACGGTCACGCCGTGCTGGCCTGGATCGGGACCGCTGCCGGCGCCCTTGCCGCCGGCCGCGCGAAGCCGTGCAGGAATAGCGACGTGACGTCGCTAGCGAGCTGGTGCGTCGAGTACGGCCCGTCGGGCCGGTGCCACCGGATCGACAGCCACACGGCGTCACGGAGGAGCCGGTAGAACACCCAGGCCGGGATGTCGTCGCGGAAGCTGCCGTCGGCCACGCCCGCCTCGATGACCCGTAGCCAGGTGTGCTGGATGTCCGCGGCTGCCGACTGGATGCCGCGGAAGCCGGGCATCTCGCGCAGGTACTGTGACTCGTTCTGGTAGATCGCGGTCGCGTGCGGCTGCTCCTCGGCGATCTCGAGGGAGGTGACGACGAGGTCGCGCAGGCACTCCGCAGGGTCCTTACCGCTCGCGAGCACGAAGGCGTACCGCGCCCTGATGGCGTCGAGGTAGCGGGTCAGCACCTCGTCGACGATGGCGTCCTTGGAGGGAAAGTGATGGTAGAGGCTGCCGGAGAACACGCCGACTGCGTCCGCGATGGCGCGTACCGTCGT
>JASHSZ010000214.1 GCA_030040815.1 Streptosporangiaceae bacterium | reverse complement strand
CATGTCTGATTCGATCAGGTTCTGCTCTGCCGCCCTCGAGTGTCCCGAGGCGAAGGTTCTGGCTGCGTTCTACGCGGAGATCACTGGCGGGAGGGTGACCTACGCCGACGAAAGCTGGGCAGTCGTCAAGGGCCCGAACGGCCGGCTCGACTTCCAGACCGCGCCTGGCTACCTGCCGCCAACCTGGCCGGACCCGGCTTCGTCGATGCAGATGCACCTGGACTTCGACGTCGACGACCTGGACGCCACCGAGGCGAGAGTGCTCGCCGCCGGGGCGACCGCGCTGAGATCTGAGCCCGGCGAGCACTACCGCGTATTCGCCGACCCTGCGGGCCACCCGTTCTGCCTGTCAACCTGGGATTTCCCCGATCAGTCGTGAGTGACGAGCTCGCGCACAAGGGGAGGCTGCCCCGCCGGGTCTGTTGTACGTCGGCACTCGTCAGAATTTCGCCGCGGCAGGCCTCGCAGACGTGAGCCGCCCGGCCCCTGGGCGCGTCGTGATGCGGATCGACTTCGGCTAGCGCGGGTTCGGGCCGGGCTCCCTGCGCCGGCGGCCGGGCCACCGCCGGGATCGACCACTCGACGCATCGGTGCCTGCCGCTCCCGCCTCTGGTACCGGTGCTGCCGACGGCACGGCCGGGCTGGCGTGGGCGGCGCGCCAGCGGCTGACCATGGCGTGCTCGTCGATCAGCGGCACGAAGATCGGCGGACCAAGTGGGATCCGCCGCCACTCGCGGATCTGATGGTTGAGCTCGCCGACGGCCTCGCGCACCTCCGCCTCGGAGCGCATCCCCGGTACGTCGTTCGCCAGTCGGTCAACGGCCTTTCGCAGCCGTAGCGGCGTGGGCAGCAGCGCCTCGGCCGACACTCCCTCCTTGCGCACGTACTCGCGCAGCCAGGCCTGGGCTGCGTCCTCGTCACCGCGGTGAGGTATGGGCTTGCCCGCGCCGGGAAGGTTATCGAACGCGCCGCGCTCTGTGGCCTCGGCGATCTGCTTGTCGATCCACGAGGTGAAGGTCATTCCGGCAGGTTTGCGCTCGGTCATGGCATAGCTCCCTCAACACAGGCTAGCCCGGACGGCCAGCCTGCCTGGAGGTGGCCGACTAGCGGCGGTGCGCGACGTTACGGCGGTGCCAACGGGGAGGCACGAGATGAGCAGCGGTTTCTTCGGGCCATCGGGATACGGGGGCAGTCCGTTCGACGACTTCATCGCGCGGATCTTTGGTGCGGCCGGTAGCCCGCCACCCGCGGGCTACCGGGTTGACATCACCCGGCTGATGAGCGGGCCTGCCCGTCAGCTGATTGGCACGGCGGCCGCCAAGGCGGCCGAGCAGGGTGCTGAGCTGGACACTGAGCACCTGCTGTGGGCCGCGGCCACGGTGGAGCCGACCAGGCAGCTGCTGGCTCGGTCGGGCACCGACCCTGACGCGCTCGCACGGGTTGCCGAAGAGCAGCAGGGCGGTGCGGCGGGCCGAGCCGGGTCGGCGCCGCAGCAGACGCCGGGCGCTGCACCGCAGCTCACGCCGGGCGCCAAGCGCGCGCTCCTCGACGCCCATCAAATCTCCCGGTCGCTCGGGTCCACGTACATCGGGCCAGAGCACATCCTGTTCGCGCTCGCGGTCAACCCCGAGTCCGGCGCTGGGCGCATCCTCGGGGCCGCCCACGTGACGCCGGAGTCCCTGCAGGCCGGGCTGACCGGGCAGGGCCAGCCGCCGGGCGGCGACGGGCGGGCGTCCACGCCGACGCTGAACGAATTCGGTCGCGACCTGACCGCGCTGGCGCGAGAGGGCCGGATCGACCCAGTCATCGGACGCGACGGCGAGATTGAGCAGACGATCGAGGTGCTGTCCAGGCGCGGCAAGAACAACCCCGTGCTCATCGGCGAGGCTGGGGTCGGCAAGACCGCGATCGTCGAGGGCATCGCGCAGCGCATCATCGACGAGGAGGTGCCGCTGACGCTGGCCGATAAGCGCGTCATCCAGCTCGAGCTGTCGGGTGTGGTCGCGGGCACCCGGTACCGGGGCGACTTCGAAGAGCGGATGCGGCGGATCATCGACGAGATCCGCGAGCACGGCGACGAGCTGATCATCTTCATCGACGAGCTGCACACCCTCGTCGGCGCGGGCAGCAGCACCGAAGGCGGCATGGACGCCGGCAACATGGTAAAGCCGGCCCTCGCCCGCGGCGAGCTGCACGTCGTGGGCGCCACGACGCTAGATGAGTACCGGAAGAACATCGAGAAGGACGCGGCGCTTGCCCGCCGGTTCCAGCCCATCCTGGTTCCCGAGCCCACCGTCGAGGACACGCTCGCGATCCTGCACGGGCTGCGTGACCGGTACGAGGCGCACCACCAGGTCCGGTACGAGGACGCGGCGTTGTCCGCGGCCGTGGAGCTGTCCGACCGGTACATCACCGACCGGTTCCTGCCGGACAAGGCCATCGACCTGATCGACCAGGCAGGGGCCAGGGTCCGGCTGCGCACCAAGATGCCGGGCAGCGACCGCCGTCAGCTCGAGCGGCGGGTCGAGGAGCTGCGGCGCGACCGAGACCAGGCCGTTGCCAGCGAGGATTACGAGCAGGCGTCTCGGCTGCGGGACGAGCTCCACGACGTCCGCCGACGGATGGACGACGAAGTGCGCTCCGAGAAGCTGGTGCCGGAGGTGACCCCGGCCGATATCGCCGAGGTGGTATCCAGGGCCACGGGTATCCCGGTGAATCAGCTCACCGAGGAGGAGAAGAACCGGCTGCTAGGTCTCGAGCAGCACCTGCACGAGCGCGTTATCGGCCAGGATGAGGCGGTCAGCGCGGTGGCCGAGGCGGTCCGCCGGTCCCGGGCCGGACTCGGCGACCCGAATCGTCCGGTCGGCAGCTTCCTGTTCCTCGGGCCGACCGGTGTCGGCAAGACCGAGCTGGCGCGGGCGCTCACCGAGGCCCTGTTTGGCGCGGAGAGCCGGATGATCCGGCTGGACATGAGTGAGTTCCAGGAGCGGCACACGGTCAGCCGGCTGGTCGGGGCGCCGCCGGGCTACGTCGGCTACGAGGAGGCGGGTCAGCTCACCGAGGCCGTGCGGCGCCGGCCGTACTCGGTCGTGCTGCTCGACGAGATCGAGAAGGCGCACGCGGACGTGTTCAACGTCCTGCTGCAGGTCCTCGACGACGGCCGGCTGACCGACGGCCAGGGCCGGACGGTCGACTTCAAGAACACCGTGCTGATCATGACCAGCAACCTGGGCTCTGACCTGGTAAGCCGCCGCACCTCGGTGGGCTTCGGCGCCGAGAGCACCGACGTCAGCGGCGTGGACAGCGCGCTGCGCGACCAGCTCATGAGGCGGCTGCGCGAGTCCTTCCGGCCGGAGTTCCTCAACCGGATCGACGAGATCGTCATCTTCCGTGAGCTGGACGCCGCTGAACTGCGGCAGATCACGCTGTTGCTCCTCGAGAACACCCGGCGCAGTCTGCACGCCCAGAACGTCACGGTGCAGTTCGAGCCGGCGGCTGTGGACTGGATCGCTGAGCATGGCTATCAGCCAGAGTTCGGTGCCCGGCCGATGCGGCGCACGATCCAGCGCGACGTGGACAACCGGCTGTCGAAGATGCTGCTCGACGGCCAGGTCCGGCCGGGCCAGAGGGTGACGGTCGACGCCCGGAACGGCCACCTGACCTTCGAGACCAGCGGTCAGCACGCCCCGGTGTGAAGTGCTGGCCCGGGGGGACGACCCCCCGAACCCCCCGCAACCGGCTACCGCGTCTGGGTCACGCGGTCGGTGTCAATATGGCCGCGACCGCAGACGTCGATCCGCTTCCACCGGCCCGGCACGTCGAGGATCTCGAGATGACCAAAGAGTTCCGGCAGCGCGGGATCGACGATGAGGTGCTCGCCGTCTGGTTCGAGGCCAAGACCGGCCCGCAGCAGCAGCAGCGGCGCGCCGGTTGACCACGCCTGCGGACTGCACGCCGTCGGGTACTGCACCGGGTAGCCGGTTGAGCTGCGCCGGTAACCGCCGAACGCCTCGGGTAGCCTGCCATGGAAGACCTCAGCCGCTGCCATGGTGCCCGCGACGATGGACGCCGCCTCCTGCTTGAAGCCGTACCGGCGCAGCCCCCAGGCGATGAAGGAGTTGTCGAACGGCCACACCGTGCCGACGTGGTAGCCGATCGGGTTGTACCGCGCCTCGCCCTCGGCGAGGGTGCGCACGCCCCAGCCAGAGAACAGCTGCGGCCCGAGCAGATGCCGCGCGATCGCCTTGGCTTTGGACTTCTCGACGATGCCGCTCCACAGCAGGTGGCCGATGTTGGAGGTCAGCGAGTCCACCTGCCGGCCGTCGCCGTCGAGAGCCACGGCGAAGTACTCGCCGCTCGCCACCCAGAAGTCGCGGTTGAACCTGCGCTTGAGGTCGGCCGCCTCCTTTTCCAGCCGGTCGGCGAACGCGGGGTCTTTCCAGACCTCGCGCGCCAGCCGGGCGCCGCGCATCTTGGCGTCGTAGGCGTATCCCTGCAGCTCGCACGTCGCACGCGGGAAGCCAGGCAGGTCACCGTTGCGATAGGAAATTGAGTCCCAGGAGTCCTTCCAGCACTGGTTTTCCAGCCCTGTCTCCTGGCGCCGCTGGTAGGACACATAGCCGTTGCCCTGCAGGTCGGCGTACTCATCGATCCAGTTGAGCGCTGCCCGCGCGGCGCGCTCGAGGTCACGGACGAGCTTGGTGTCGCCGGTCCACCGCTCGTACTCATCCATGAGCACCACGTACAGCGGCGTGGCATCCGCGGTCCCGTAGTAGGGCGACTGCGGCCGTTCTTCGAACGCGGTCATCTCGCCGTACCGCATTTCGTGCAGGATCCGGCCAGGGTCCTCGTCCCGGAAGTCGTCGATCCTGGTGCCCTGCCGTTCAGCCAGCGCCAGCAGCGTGGTCGCGGCCAGCTCGGACGTAAACGGCAGCGCCTGCAAGCTGGTGAAGATGCTGTCGCGGCCGAAGATCGTCATGAACCAGGGCAGCCCGGCCGCCGGCAGCGCGCGGCCCTGCATGGTCAGCGTGGAGAACCGGAGCGCCGCGAGGTCGGTCATGCACCGGCGGTAGATGCGCTCCACAGCCTTCCAGTCGCACTCGACCGTCGGCGCGCGCTCCAGCCACTTGGCGAGCCCGCGGGCTAGGTCACGGTGTACCTCGTGCCTGCCGTGCGCCCGCACTCCGATCGGCGCGCCGGGCAATTCCTGCGGCGCGTTGGCCGTCGCGACGATGTCCAGCTCCGTGCTCCACTCGCCGTGCGGCGGCACCGTGACGCGGAAGGACAGCCCTGTCTCGTCCACCGCACTTGGCGCCGTGGCGGAGATCCAGGTCTCTCGCTCGTAGGTGTCCCGGCGGTACCCGAGCACCAGGCTGTTGCCGGCCACCCGGGCCTGATAGCTGCCCTTCTTGCGGAGCGCGTCCTTGACCTCGAACAAGTCGGCGAAGTCGCTCCCGGCGTCGATGCGGATGTCGAGATCGACCGGCTGGTCCTTGTGATTGAGCACCCTGAGGTCCTCGTGGAAGCCGTCGGGTGCTACGTCGCGCTCCCGGATGACCGACAGGGTCGCGTCCACGTAGACGGTGCCGCTGCCCGGCACCAGGAAGAAGCGGGCCTGGAAGTACTGCAGGTCGTCGGTCGACAAGGCGGTTAGTCGCTGGCCGTTGATCGTCAGCACCCACCGGCACAGGAACCGGGTATCGAACGAGAACAATCCGGTGGGGTCGGTGCTCGAGGCCTCGATGTCACCGCGGTCGTCGCTGACGACGAACGTGTTGCCCTCGAGAATCTGGACGAGCTGATCGGTCACGATGGCCTCCGCGGCTTCTGGTTGTGGCTGGCCATGACCGTCTGCGAGCTGATGGGCGCCGCCCGGCCGGTAGATCCCGGCGGGCCCGGCAGGCAGCGCTGGAACATGACGAGTGCCGCCATGCTGCCCTGGCAGTCGAGGACGCCTCGCAGCACGGCCGCCATGGCATTCATGTGACCGGACATGATGGCTTCGAGGTGCGGCCGGTCCGCCGTGACGACGGCGTCGGCCGGATCGCCTCGTCGGGTCACGGCGACGTCACCGTCGTGGACCGTGACATACCACTGCTCCACCCGTGCGCCGTCTTTGACGTCGAAGCGCAGCGAGGCCGACTCCGACTCGAGCGTGGCGAGGTGGCCAGGCTGGGCGAGGTCAGTGAAGAACTGGCTGATGGCGCCGGATGCTGTCGGCGCAGACGGGATCTTGGTAGCCGGCACGCACCATTCA
>JASHSZ010000027.1 GCA_030040815.1 Streptosporangiaceae bacterium | reverse complement strand
GCTGCCCGGATCGGCATCGGGTTCGAGGACTTCCAGAAGGCTGCGGCGCAGAACATCCCGGTCCGCCGGGTCGGCCAGCCGGAAGACGTCGCGAACGTGATCTCGTTCCTGGCCAGTGAGGGTGCAGGGTTCGTCTCCGGCCAGGTGATCTACGTGGCCGGCGGGCCTCTGTGTTAATGGAAACCCTGTGTTAATGGAAACCCTGTGTTAATGGAAACCCTGTGTTAATGGAATTCACTGTACTGAGAGAGCACGTGTTGACGTCTGGACGAAGGCTTTCCGGAGGCGATTGATGACCAGTCAGGGGAACGGGGCCGTCCCGGACGCAGCCGTGCTTCGCGCGCAGGTCAGTGAGTTTGTCGCGGCGCATGATCCGCGGACGACCGAGCCGCTGGAGTTCCTGCGGGCCCGGTTCGATGCTGGTCTCGCCTGGGTGCATTACCCGACGGGACTCGGCGGCCAGCAGCTACCCCGTTCCCTCCAAAGTGTTGTGGATCGCGCGTTCGCTGAGGCGGGGAGTCCCAGCAACCACCCGGAGCGAAACGGAATCGGTCTCGGCATGGCCGCCCCCACCCTTCTGGCCCACGGCACGGCCGAGCAGCAGCAGCGCTGGCTGCGGCCGCTGTGGACCGGGGAGGAGATCTGGTGCCAGCTGTTCAGCGAGCCCGGCGCCGGGTCTGACCTGGCTGGGCTAGCGACCAGGGCGGTCCGCGACGGCGACGTCTGGACGGTCAACGGGCAGAAGGTCTGGACGTCGTCGGCGCACGTGGCGCGACGAGCGCTGCTGGTCACGCGGACGAACCCGGACGTGCCCAAGCACGAGGGGCTTACGTATTTCTCGCTCGACATGAACCAGCCCGGCGTCGAGGTCAGACCGTTGCGGCAGATCACCGGCGAAGCGGAGTTCAACGAGGTCTTCCTCACTGACGCCCAGATTTCCGACGCAGACCGGATTGGCGGAGTCGGCCAGGGCTGGACCGTGTCGATGGCCACGCTGATGAACGAGCGCGTATCCATCGGCGGAGGCGCCATGCCACGCGAGGGCGGCATGATCGCCGCGGTCGCCCGCACCTGGCGCGAGCACCCCGAGCTACGGACGCCGGGCCTGCACGACCGGCTACTCCGGCTGTGGGCGGACGCGGAGGTGGCCAGGCTCGCCGGGATCAGGCTGCGGCAGCAGCTGGCCGCGGGTCAGCCGGGACCCGAAGGCTCCGCGGCGAAGCTGGTGTTCGCCCGGCTGAACCAGGAGATCTCCGAGTTCGAGGTCGAGCTGGCCGGAGCTGAGGGGCTTCGCTACGACGACTGGACCATGCGCAGGCCGCAGGGCGCCAATTTCTTCGGCCGTAATCCGGTCTTCCGGTTCCTGCGGGCCAAGGGGAACTCGATCGAGGGCGGCACCTCAGAGATCCTGCGGAACGTGATCGCCGAGCGGGTACTCGGCCTGCCCAAGGAGGCCAGGGTGGACTCCGGACCGTGGAAGGACCTGCCCCGGTGAGCGAGGCGAGCGTGCGGCCACGCTCGGCCGACCTGCTGTACGGCGAGACAGAGACCGAACTCCGAGCGGCGGTCCGCGGCGTGCTCGCAGACCAAGCTGGCTGGCCAGACGTGCTTGCCAGAACCGAGACGTCGCAGACGTACGACACCGCGCTGTGGCACACCCTGGCGGCGGAGATCGGTGTCGCCGGGCTGCTTATCCCGGAGGCCCTCGGCGGCGCCGGAGTCAGCTACCGGGAGGCGGCGGTCGTGGCCGAGGAGCTCGGCCGGGCTGTCGCGCCGGTGCCATTCCTGGGCAGCTCGGTCGTAGCCACCACAGCCCTGTTGTCGGTCGGGGACGCGGAGCTACTGCAGCGGCTTGCGAGTGGCACGGTCACGGCGGCGCTCGCCGTTCCGTTCGCGGCTGGCCCGTTCGCGGCCGGAGGGGGCCAGTGGCGGCAGCCGGGGGTCCGCCTGGACGCCCCGAAGCCGGGTGACCAGCCGGGCAGTTACCGGCTGACGGGGGACGTGCGCGGCGTTGCCGACGCGCTACCCGCCGACGTGTTGCTGGTGCCGGCGGATGGCGTGCCTTACGGCCTCTACGTGGTTCGGGTCGGCGAGGGGGTCGGCAAAGACCCAGTCGTGTCGCTTGACCAGACCCGGCAGCTGTGCGACCTCACCCTGGACCGCGCGATTGCCCGCCAAGTAGCGTCCGGCCAGGCGGCGGAGCAGGCCGTGGCTGCGGCGCTGCTCGCGGGCGCGGGCGTGCTGGCATCGGAACAGCTCGGCGTCGCCGAACGGTGCCTCGATATGACGCTTACTTATGTCAAGGAGCGCAAGCAGTTCGCGCGTCCGATCGGCGGTTTCCAGGCCATCAAGCACCGGCTGTCAGACTTGTGGGTCATGGTCACCCAGGCGCGGGCCGTCGCTCGGGCGGCCGCGAACGGGCTCGGCGACCAGGCTGGCGCCACTCGGTCTGGCGGCACCCAGTCCAGCGACACGCAGCGAGGTACCGACGCGGAGCTGCTGGTCGCGCTGGCCAAGGCGGCCTGCTCAGACACGGCGCTCAGGGTTGCCCAGGAGACTATCCAGCTGCATGGCGGCATCGGCTTCACGTGGGAGCACCCTGCGCACCTGTTCCTCAAGCGGGCCAAGGCGGACTCCATCGGCCTCGGCACAGCGGACGCACACCGAGCGGCGCTGGCGTGGCTGGCCGACCTGCCTGCGCCTGGATAGCAGGGCCGGGATAAGGCCGACCGCCCGGCTGCCGCGTATGCCGCGGGACGGTGCGGCGCGCATCTGCCCAGATGCGCGACATTTCGTGCAACTGGCCGCGTCCATGCTGGTTAGATGGGGACCGGGCGCTGCCCTCTGTTGCACGGCGTAGACGGAAGGTGCAGGGCGACGAAGGGATCACACCGCAGGGACTGGTATGGCTGAGACACAGGCTGACACCGGCAGCCCGGTGGGCCCGGAGGCGGACCAGGTCAGTACGGAGCTCGTGCGCGCCAAGCTGGTCGGCGCATCCGTCGCCGACGCCGAGGTGGCCAATGCTGAGGTCGTCCGTACCGAGGTGGCCGGTGCCGAGGTCGCCGACGCCGAGGCGGCCGATACCGAGGCCGTCGAGCCTGTTCGGGCCGCCGAGTACGAGCCCGCGTCGTATCAGTCGTCCTCCTGGCCGTTCACCGCGGATCTGCCTCCGACTGGTGCGATCCACCACGTGGAACTGTGGGTACCCAACCTGGACAAGGCCATCACGAGCTGGGGCTGGCTGCTCACCGCACTCGGTTACCGGATGTTCCAGGACTGGCCTGGCGGTCGCAGCTGGCAGGCGGGGCATTCCTACATCGTCGTCGAGCAGTCGCCGGCACGCACGGCGAGCAGGCATGACCGGTGCCGTCCTGGGCTCAACCACCTGGCTTTTCATGTCGAAACGAGGGAACTCGTCGACGGGCTGACTCGCGAGGCACAACTGCACGGGTGGAAGCTGATGTTCGCCGACCAGCACCCGTTCGCCGGCGGGGCACAGCACTACGCCGCATACCTGGAGAACTCAGACGGGTACGAGGTGGAGCTCGTCGCTCATTAAGCGCTGAGGTCGGCGCGAATCATCAACTCCAGCGTTGCGGCGGCCGTGGCTACCCTGCCGAGTGGCTTACCTCGGTCAGTCCCGCCGCAGGACGAAGCGCAGGTCCTCGAAGGTCTTCCCGGCTGCACCAGCGTGCGACCGGACAGTTCCAGCGGGTGCGAAGCCGGCCGCGACCGCGGTCCGCTGACTGGCGACCTGAGCCGGGTCGATGCGCAGCTCGATCACGTCGGCCTGGCGGTCGTGCAGCAGCCACTGTGCTACAAGCCGAGCGGCGCTAGCGGCATAGCCACGGCCGCGGTGGTCGGGCGTGACCCCGTACGACAGCTCCACCACCCGGTCGCCGCGGTCGCCCAGGCCCACCAGGCCGGCCAGCGCAGACCCGCCAGCTGTCATGATGATCAGCGCCGGGCCGTGGTAGCTGCGCTCGTTGCGCCACCCGGCCAGCCAGTCGGCGACCACTGCCTGGCAGTCGGCCAGGGTCGCGTCCGCGGGCAGGGGCGCCCAGCCGCCGTCCAGGCCGCCCTCGCGCAATGCGTACCCGTGCAGCACTCCGGCGTCACCGGGCTCGGGCAGCCGCAGCGTTACTCGGTCGTCGGCCAGCTGGTCCCGAGGCGCAGTCCAGCGGACAGCGCCAGAAGGAGCGGGTCGCGCAGGGGTGAGCCCGGCCCAGGCGGCCGCCTCGTCCCGGTCACCGAATCCGGTGATGTCAGTAATCCGCCCGTCCCGCACCGTCAGGACCTGGAACCTGTCCGACTCGGCGTCGGCATCCGGCGCCGCTATGCGGGCTACCTTCAGGCCGAGCAGGATCTTGTCACCTGCCACCACGGTCTCGGTGACGCGGGCACGGGTGCCGGCCCCGCGACCGCGCCGATACCAGTCCAGCACCTGCGCGCGGCTGCGGCACGGTGGTACCGGATCACCGGGCGGCCCCCACCGTACGCCACGATCCAGCAGGTCGGCGTAGGCGTCCAGGTCCGCGGCCTCCAGCGCGCTGCGTACCTGTGCTGCTAGCTGGTCCATCACCTCAGCATGCCGCGTCACCGGTTGCCTCCCGAGATGTCATCCGTGAGGTCAGCATGCGCGCAGGCCGTCGGGCCGTGCAACGTCATACGCCGCCACAGGCTCGTCTGTCACGGACCTGCGGTAGCGGCCGGGTCAGTGGGCCGGGTCAGTGGGCCGGGTCAGTGGGCCGTGCTCGTCGGCTAGCTACCGTGCCACCGGCTCGAGATCAGCTGGGGCCGGGGCCTGGCGAGCGAGCGGTCCCCAGCGGAACAGGAATCCGCCGACAACGGCGCCGCCGGCAAACAGGCCGGCTGTCCACCAGAACGCAGTGGTGTAGCCGTGCACCGCAGCGGTCGCCTGCAGCGCCGCCCTGGCGGCTGGCGACGTCGCTATCGTCGAG
>JASHSZ010000213.1 GCA_030040815.1 Streptosporangiaceae bacterium | reverse complement strand
ACGGCGCGGCCTGACTGTGGCGCTGCGAGCCGTCGCACTGCCGGACACTGACCTCGAGGTCGGAGTTCCCGCGGACCTGTACGAGTACTACGGGCTGACGGTGCCCGGCGTCGTGACCGCGGCGCTGGCGCTGGTTCGCCCGACCGGAAACTGATCGGAGGCGTGGCGTGCGGGCAGTGGTGTGCGTGCCGGGCGGCACGGAGGTGGCCGATGTTCCCGACCCAGTGGCGGGACCCGGCGAGGTCGTCATCGAGGTCGAAGCGTGCGGGCTGTGCGGGTCGGACGTGCACGCCATCGAGCACGGCAATACCCGCCCAGGGCAGATACTCGGCCACGAGTTCAGCGGGCGGATAGCCGAGGTCGGTCCTGGCGTAGCCGGCTGGCAGGCCGTCGTCGGCCGGGCGGTCGCGGTCAACCCGCTCGGGGCGTGCCAGGCATGCGGCGAGTGCGCGGCCGGACTGCCGTTCCGCTGCGCCGCGCTGCCGAACCTGGGGCTGTCGGCGCCCGGCGCGTATGCCGAGTACGTGGCGGTCCAGGCGGGTCAGCTGGTGCGGCTGCCGGACGGGCTGCCGGTCGGCCACGGCGCGCACGCCGAGCCGCTCGCGGTCGCGCTGCAAGCGGTCGGGCAGGCAGACGTCGGTCCTGGTGACGCGGTTCTCGTGCACGGCGTCGGGTCGATCGGACTCAACGCGATCATGGCGCTCCGGCTGGCCGGGGTGGATCACATCGTCGGGGCGGGCCGCTCGCCCGGCCGCCGCGCCGCCGCCGCCGCGGTCGGCGCCGACGCGGTCATCGACACCCGGGAGACCAGCCTGCGCGACTACGTAGCGCAGAGCGGCCACAAGTTCCAGGCCGTGCTCGACTGCTCCGGTGCGATCGGGCTGTTCGCCGAGGCGCTGGAGGTCCTCGCGGGGGGCGGCACCTTCGTTGAGGTCGCCCTCGCGACGGAGGCGCCGGCCGTGTCGCTGTTCCAGCTTGTCCAGGGTGGCTTCCGGATGGCCGGGACGTGCGCGTACAGCTACGCGAGCTATGAGACCGCGGTCGGGCACATCGCCGCGGGCCGGGTGCCCGCGGACACGATCATCAGCGAGCGGGTCAGCCTGGATGGCACGCCGTCCGCCCTGGCGCGGCTGCAGACTCCAGGTGACCTGGTCCGCATTTTGTCCCTGCCCGGCGAGCGCCAGCCCGCCCCGGCGGACGACAGCGCCGTGGCCGCACAGTAAAGCGCCCTGACGTCCAGTAAGGAGCGGCATGGACGAGCTCGCGGGGCGGACCGCCGTCATCACCGGCGCCGGCAGCGGGATGGGCAAGGCGTTCGCGCTCCGGTTCGCCGCCGAGGGCATGGCGATCGTCGCGGCCGACATCCAGCCGGACGCGCTGGCGGCAACCGTCGCCGAGCTCACCGCTACCGGGCACCAGGTGGCGGGCATCGCGACGGACGTCGCCGACCCTGACTCAGTGCAGCAACTCGCCGACGCGGCCTACGAGCGGTTCGGCGCCGTGCACCTGCTCTGCAACAACGCCGGCGTTGAGGGCTACCTCGACGGCCCCATCTGGGCGGCCACCCCGAAGGACTGGGAGTGGACCGTCGGGGTGAACTTCTGGAGCGTCGTGCACGGCATCCGGGCGTTCGTGCCGCGTATGCTCGCGGGCGGCGAGCCTGGCCACGTCGTCAATACCTGCTCCATGACCTCGGTCGTCAGCGCCGGCAACATGTACGCGATCACCAAGCACGCGGTGCTCGCGCTGACCGAGGTGCTCGCGCTGGACCTCGCGCGGCGGGACGCGCCGATCGGGGTCACCGCGCTATGCCCGGGCATCATCGCCACGAACCTGTTCCGCGGCAGTCGCAACCGGCCGGCCAGGCTGCGCGAGGACGACGCGTTCGCGGGGCTGTCGCGCGACCGGGACGTCAGGGCGGGTTACGAGACGCGCGATCGGATGCACGCCACCCTCGCTGCCGGGATGCCGCCCGCCGAGGTCGCGGCCAAGCTTGTCGACGCCGTCCGCGTCGTCCTCGCGCAGCCTGGCCGGCCGGTTGCGACTGCCGCGGAACAGGTTCGTGGCAATGATTCCGGGGCAGAGCGCGGTGACGCCGATGGGCGCATCCCGCCGCGCGAGGTCCAGCGCCAGCACCTCGGTCAGCGCGAGCACGGCGTGCTTGGTGATCGAGTACATGTTGCCGGCGCTGACGACCGCGGTCATGGAGCAGGTGTTGACGACGTGGCCGGGCTCACCGCCCGCGAGCATGCGCGGCACGAACGCCCGGATGCCGTGCACAACGCTCCAGAAGTTCACCCCGACCGTCCACTCCCAGTCCTTGTCGGTGGCCGCCCAGATGGGGCCGTCCAGGTAGCCCTCGACGCCGGCGTTGTTGCAGAGCAAGTGGACGGCGCCGAAACGCTCGTAGGCCGCATCGGCGAGTCGCTGCACCGAGTCGGGGTCGGCGACGTCGGTGGCAACCCCCACTACCTGTTGCCCGGCCGCGGTCAGCTCGGCGACCGTCGCCGCGAGCGCGTCCGGCTGGATGTCGGCGGCGACAATCGCCATCCCCTCGGCGGCGAACCGGAGCGCGAACGCCTTGCCCATGCCGCTGCCCGCCCCGGTGATGACGGCTGTCCGCCCGGCGAGTGAGTCCATGCCGCTCCTCACTGCCCGCCGAAGCGCTTCACTGCGCGGCCAGCGCGCTGTCGCCGGCCTCGGCGGGCTGCCGGCGCTCGCGGGGC
>JASHSZ010000026.1 GCA_030040815.1 Streptosporangiaceae bacterium | reverse complement strand
GGAGCGTCGGGCGAGCGGCCGAGGGCGGAGGCAAGGCCGGCCTCCATGTTCGCCCCGAATGCGTTCGTCGCGACCTCCTGGCCGAGCGCGCCGAGCGCCGCGGTCACCAGCCGGGTCGTCGTCGTCTTGCCGTTGGTGCCGGTGACCAGGACTACCTGACGGCCGACCGCAAGCAGCCGCAGGAGTTCGGGTTCGATCCGAAGGCCGAGTACTCCCCCGATGACCGAGCCGTCGCCGCGGCCGGCGAGCCGGGACACCCGCCCCGCCGCGCCGCTCAGCGACGTCGCGAAGCGTGCCCGCAGCGGAAGCTTGCTCATGTCCGCCGATGCTACCCCGCGACCCGAATAGGCTCCCTGGCCGACGAGACGGCCTGATCGTCGGCGCCGACGATGAACCGTCGGGGCCACGACAGCACCGCCTCGAGCCAGCCGGTCACGCCCATCTCCCCGGCAGCCTTCCCCAGCTGGCCCCGGTGACTGACGCCGATCGCGACTGCGGCGAGGTCCTCGATGAACGAGGAGTGGTCATCCTCGCCGAGCAGCGCTGTCCAGGCGATCAGGCGATTGGTCGTGACCTCCATGGACAGCGGATGACGGCGCAGACCGCTGACCCGCTGACCGATCTTCACGTTGGCTTCGCCCGGCAGCCCAGCCAGCGCATAGTCGAGCGGCGGCGCGAGCGCGAACGGGTCGGGCGGCGGACCGTCAAGCGGGCACACCCGCTCGAGCTCATGCAGCCACTGCAGCTGAGCGATGACCCAGCCGGTGCCCGGCATGGTTCCGGCGCCGTTGCCGCCGGCCAGTAGGCCGGCGGCCGACGCCGCGCACGCGGCCGACAGCGCCGCCGGGTCGTAGCTCTCCCGCAGCGCCGGACTGCGGCGCTCGGCGGCCTGGTCCATCGCGGTGGCCAGGGCGCAATCACGCAGCCGTTCCGGCAGCTCGGCCCAGCGCCGACGCAGCGGTACTGGCACCCGCGGCCGGGGCTGGTTGACCAGGTGGGCGAGCACGTACACCTCCGCCCAGACCCGCAGCCAGGCGTCCCGCGGCGAGCACGCAACCAGGTCGGCGGCCCGGATCTCGGCGAGTGTGCACGGCCGCTCGGCAGCACAGGCCCGGCCGCACGCCAGGGACCGACGGCCCGCCAGCAGGGCCGAGCCGACAGGGTCCGCGGCGGCCGGCTCCAGGCCCGCGGCCTCCAGGCCCGCGGGCGCCGCGTCGGCCGGCGGCGCCAACCGCGGTCCCTCGCGGTCTCCGCCGTATGGCACCCTGACGCGCATGGGCCGGTCCATCCCCTCGGCGAACACCACGGCCTCGCCAGGCGGGAGCGACGCCACCTGCTGCGACCGCCGCTCGTCCAGGTTCATCGCAGCACCGACGAGTTGCCTGTCGTCGGCCGCAGGCAGCCTGTGCAGCACCGTCAGCGCGGTGTTCTTGATGACGTCCGGCACGAGCTTGGCCGGTATCTGCTCGGTCACCACGACGCCCTCGCCGTAGGTGCGGAGCTCCGCCAGCAGGCCCGCGAACAGCTCGACGGCGCGCGCGCTCGCGCCCGCGCGTCCCGCGCGGAGCAGCCGGTGCGGCTCCTCGAGCACGGTGACGTGACGCAGGGCCGGAACGGCTGCTCGCTGCCCGGCAGCTGCTGCGGATTTGAACCGCAGCCGCAGGTGCTCGACGATCCTGATGATGAGCGCGCCGATGACGAAGGCCTTGTCCTCGTCGCTGGCGACGTCCTCCAGCGTGACAACGACGTTGCCGGCCAGCAGCGCGCCCACGTCGGCCGGGTGACCACCTTCGAGGAACCGGGCCGCAGGGCCAGCACGGAGCGAGTGAAGCCGGACGTCGATGAAGCCGCGCATGTCGGCCTGCAGCTCGCGGCCGTAGCCGATGTCTGCGATCACGGCGAGGGCAGCCGCCCGCAACCGGGCAAGCGTGGGCACCGCAGGCGGGGTGTCCTGGTCCGCCCGGCCGCCGCCGGTCTGCGGATCCCACCCGCACTCGTCGTAAACCCGCTGCAACGCTTGCGACATGATCTGCGGAAACGGCTCCCTGGCGTCGAACGCGGCCGCAAACAGCGCGCGGACCATGTCGATGTGGCCCTGCACCGGGTAGCCGGGCTCGGGCGCCAGCGGATTGACCGAGAGCGGAACGGCTTCCGGGTCGGCCGGGTTGACCAGGGTCACGTGCCTCGCCTGGCCGTCATCGTCGGCGGCCCGGCCAGCGTTAGCCAGTCGCGCTGCCAGGCTGGCATACTCGGACGTCACCGGCTCGACGGCCAGCCAGCCGATGCCCGCCCTCGTCAGCTGTTCGAGCAGGTGCCGGACCGTCTCCGACTTGCCAGAGCCCGTCGCGCCGGTCACGAGCGCGTGCCGGTTGAGCGTGGCGAGCGGCACGGCGAACGCCCCGACTTCACAGTCTCGCCCGTCGACAATCCGGCCGAGCTCGACCGCCGGAGTCTGGACCCGGGTGTCGGCGGTGACATCGAACAGGCCGGTCTGCATGAGCCGCACGCCGGGCACCTCGTGCCTGGGCAGGCCAGTGAGCGCCGCGAGGGCCCCCGCGGTCGCCGCGAACGGGACGGCGGATCCGTCCGAGGAGTCGGTGAGCTTGGCCGCCAGTACGTCGGCGAACTCCTGCGCGCCCACCGGGCAGCGCAGCCGGTACGGATGCGCGGTGAGGTCGGCTGAGCCGACCAGCACGGGCGCAATCAGGTCCAGGTCTTGTTCGCTCGCCGCGCCGACCAGCACCCGCACCTGCCACAGGCCGGCTTCGCGGAACTGGTCAAGCTCGGCGAGCCGCTGCTCCACCCGGCGCGCGTCGAACCTGGCCTGCTCGTCCTCATAGCGGCGCAGCAGGGTCAGCTCGCCCTGCAGGTCTGCGGTCTCGGCGTCGAGCAGGTCGGTGGGATCGGCGACGATCAGCCAGCCGAACGGCCGACCGATGAGGGTCTGCAGCGCGGACTCGAACAGCGGAGCCGGGCCGCCGATGTCGGCAGCCTGCGGCCGCGTTCGGTGGCCGGCGTCAACGGGGACCTGCCGGCCAGGGCACGGCGCCCAGACGAGCTGGTCGAGCTCCTCGATCATGTTCTGATCGATGCGGGTGCCGCGCGCGCCCCACGGGAACAGCATCTCCACCACAGCGGGATACGCCAGCCCGGCCGCGGCCGA
>JASHSZ010000212.1 GCA_030040815.1 Streptosporangiaceae bacterium | reverse complement strand
TCCGCCAGCTGAGCGGCGCCTTTAGGCCTGAGTGCTTGTGACGCGACGTTGACCTCAGCGTTCACCGTCTCTCCCCTCGACCGCTAAGTCGACGCTCCTGCGATGCATCAGCTGGACGTAGGGTCGAACGTCCCGCCGAAAGACCCTGGACGAGATACCTCGATCTGGGTAAAAACTGCAGGTCCCTCACGCAGCCTGGCTCCCCCCGAGCCCGCCGGACAGCGGCCCCGGCCGAGTCACGGTCCAGCCGCGCGGCCGCGGCGCGTGCGTGACCGCCGCGGCCTGCCTGACCTGCGCTCACTGCCGTGACGCCCGCCCATGAGGCGCCGGCCGACCAGCAGGACGGCCAGCGCCGCAACCACCCACAACAGCGCCAAGCTGGCGTGCGCCCCGCTGAACAGCCAGATCACCAGAACGAGGACGGCGACGACCAGCAACGGTCTCGAGGCCGTCCGCCGCACCGGATAGAACCTGCCCCGAGCGGACGGCGGGTTACCCCCGCCGCGATCAGAGGTGCCTGAGCCGCCGGGCTCGGTGGCCGGCAGGTCGGTCATCAGACCCTCAAGCTGGCCTATCGTCTTCGCCGCGAAAGCCTTTTCCAGCCGCTCATCAAATTCGTCAGTGGTTAGCCGACCGGCGGCCAGGTTCTCGCGCAAAACAGTCGCGACCCTGTCACGGTCCGCGTCAGACGCACGAATGCTCAAATTACCGGCCATAACGTCCTCCCCGAACCTCTGGCCACCTGACCAGCTCTCAGCGATGGCGCGCCGTCAGCGCCGCCGGTGCAGCACCTACGAACTGGGCGAGCTGGCTCCTGCTAGCGACGAACCGAACTTATGGAGGCCCGGCACTGGCCTGCTAGAGGCGATCGGCCCGTGCACTGCAAGACGTTCGGCACCCTTTCAGGGCCGGGAGGTAGCCATGACGGTGCGACGGCATCTCGCACGGCTGATCTATTCGCGGCCTTGACCGGGCCGGAGATCGCCGCAATCGTCGCTGCCAAACCTTGCCGCCAGCAACTGCTTCGCTACCCGCCCCACGGTTCGAGCACTCCCGGCGGGCTTCCCTCGACGCTGCCGCGCCAGCTCCTAGCTCCGGTTGGGCTCGTCAGGGTCGGCGGTGAGCGCGATGGTCCGAGGCCCCAGCCTGTTACGGTCCCCGTGTCTGGATGTCGTCGTGGCGGGTTCCGGAGACGGAGGCACGATGACTGCCAGTCCTGGCCAGCGCCAGACCGACCTCTGCCCTCGGGCAAGCTTCCCCGTCTACGGGCTGGATTCGCCGTTCACCGGTCCGCGGTGGCTGGAGTCGACCGGCGACCCGCCCGATGGCTCGCCGACGTGGGTGTCACTCAGCCATCAGAGCGCGGACGGCCGGTCGCTGATCCAGGTGACCACTCACGCACGGCGGAAGACCGGTAACCCGCGGAGCTACCGCGTACCGACCGACGCGCAGGCGGCGGAGCAGGGCCGGTCCCGTTGGAGTATGTCGCCTGCCAAGGCACCACCCGGCTGATCAACATGACGCTCCCGGCGCCGCCGCTGCCCCGGCCGCCGGGTTTCTTGAGAGCGCTGTGTGACCGCGCTGTTGCGGCAGCGAGTGCCTACAGTGAATGGCCGACAGTCGGCTGGCAGGTCGACGGCGTACCGGTGCAGGCCCACGTGTGGCGATTCGCTGACGGGTGGACAGCGTTCACCGACGCTGCCGCGGGCGTGTATCTGTCTGTTGTCGGTGTGGGCCAAGGCACCGGCCCGGAAGGCCTCGCAGTTGCCGCGGTTCGTGATGGCAGCGCGTATCACTGCGACCTGCACGGGCCGTTTTCCCTGCAGCTGGCGAAGGCGTCTGCGGAAGCTGCAGGCGTGCCGAGCTCAGCTCCTTCGTGGCTTCGCGAGGATTGGCATGCCGACCAGCTGGAACTTATACGCGAGCTTCAGCAGGACAGAGAGTGAGCGGGTGGGTCGCATGTGGGTCGGCGCGCCGGGGCAGACTGGTCGGCGCTGCTGGTCACAGGTCTTCGGCGGCGTTCGCTCCCGCTCGTTCGGCATGGTCCGGCCTGGATTCCCCCGCAGCGGGCAGAATCAGCCCGCGGGCCTGGAGCCGCTCCATCAGGTCTGCCTGCACCTCCGCCTCGGGGCGGTCAGTGCTGAGCTCGAGGAGGATGCCACGGCCACGGTAATAGTCGACTAGCGGCGCGGTTTCCTTGGCGAAGACGGCGAGCCGGTGCCGGATCACGCCAAGCGAGTCATCGGCCCGGCCGTCCCGTCGCGCCCGGTCCAGCAGCCGGCTAACGAGCTCTTCCTCTGGCGCTGTCAGATAGATCACGGCGTTCGTGGTCAGCGCGAGGTCAGCGCCGAATTGCGCCGCGCGCAACGCTTGTGGCATCGTTCGCGGGAAACCGTCCAGCACATAACCGCCGGTGTCGCGGGCCGCGGCTACGACGGCCGGCGCCAGGATGCGGAAGATCAGCTCGTCCGGGACAAGATCGCCGCGCTCGGTGTAGGCGGCCACCTGCCGACCCAGGTCGGACCCGCGCGCTATCTCCGCCCGCAGCAGGTCACCGGCGGAGATGTGGGCGGCGCCCGTCTGCTGCGTCAGCCACCTGCCGTGCGTGCCCTTTCCGCCGCCCGGCGGCGACAGCATGATCACCCGGACCATGACGCCTACACCACCTCCAGCCACCGCCACGGGCCCTGCCTGCACAGTATCCCCCGTCAGATCTCCCGGCGAGGCGGCCGCGGAGCTCTGGTCGGCCGACTGCGCCCTGAACGGGCGGCGCGTCCGTCGCAAGACGCCGGCTGATAGCAGCGTGGACAGCCGTCAGCTCACGCTGAGCTAGATATCCGCTCTGTGCACGCTCATCGGGCCAGCCCCAATGGCTCGCCGGAGCAGGGCAGCGTCCGCGGAATCGCCCTGCTGCCGAGCGATGCAATCGGCGAGCATCTCCGGCGAGACGAATACGGGTGCGCCAGTCAGGACCGCGAGGTTGAGCGCATCGCTGGACCGGGCATCCACGAGGCCGACGCCCTCCGGGCCGTCAAGCTCGACAGTGGCGGCGTAAGCCCCTTCCACTATCCGGTCCAGCCGGACTTCGCGTATCCGTCCGCCAAGGCTGCGCACCAGCGCCGCGGTGAACTGGTAGGTCATTGGCCTACCCCACTGCATGTCCTGGAGACCGGTGTCAAGAGCGAAGGCCTCCGCCGGGCCGACCCTGATCACCAGGTGACGGGCCCCGTCCAGTTCGTCCAGCACCATGAAATGAGAAACGGCGTCGTCGACCCCGAGCGCGACAGCCTTAATTGCCCGCATCGGCACCATGCCGACATCAGTTGCCGCGGTCACGCCGTTCTCCGCTGGGGAGCCCTGGGCCATCTCATCTATCGTGCCACCGGCAAGAGGAACGGGCCACCCGGAGCGGGATGGTGACTGCTCGCGCCTCCGACTGCTCGGGTCGTGCGCCGATGCCTCGGCCCTGAGCAGAAGTTGCTTTCGCAACTGAGTACCGGCGGGGAAAGGTGACGGCATGAGGCGTGATTTCGGTGGCGAGGCGGCGGGCTACTATCACCGATTCCGGCACGGATACCCGAGCGCCGTCGCCGAAGCTCTCGTGGACGCGTTCAGTCTGACCGGCCGGGACGTGCTGGTGGATCTGGGCTGCGGGACGGGCCAACTGACCCTGCCCATGGCCCGCTACGTACGTGCAGTGATCGGCGTAGACGTTGAGCCGGACATGCTCGAGCATGGCCGACAAGCCGCCCGCGATGCGGATGTGCGCAACGTGGCGTGGATGCTGGGCGCTGACACCGATATCCCAGCGCTGCGCCGCTTGCTAGGCGACAGCTCGGTTGCCGCGGTGACGATCGCTCAGGCCCTGCACTGGATGAACCGCCAGGAGTTGTTCCGGGCCGTCGTCCCGTTGCTGCGCCGAGGCGGCGGTATCGCGGTCGTCACCAACGGGGCGCCGCTGTGGCTGCAGGAAACTGACTGGTCCCGTGCACTGCGTGACTTCCTCGAGCGCTGGCTCGGCACGACGCTGACTTCTGCCTGCGGCACCGACGAGCAGAGCCAGGTGCGCTACCGGGACGATCTGGCTGCGGCTGGGTTTGACGTCGTCACTACCACTGTCGACTATGTCGCCAGCCTCGACGCGGACCAGCTCATCGGCAGCGTCTACTCGGCAATGGGCAGCCGGCTGCCGGCTGCGAGCCAGCGGTCCGCTTTCGCCGCGCAGCTGCGGGCAGCGGTCGGCCCGCACGACCACTTCAGCGAGCGCGTCCATGTGGCGATGGTGGTCGGCACCCGCTGCAACTCGGGCGAACGAAGAGCCTGACTCGTGCTCAGTATCGGAGAGTTCGCCCCGGCTCGGCGCGGTGTCAGTCCGGACGGTGCGGCACGAGGACGAGATCGGCTTGCTGCCACCCGCCGAGGTTGATCCGGTCACCGGCTACCGCTCTTACTCTGCCAGCAGCGACGCCAGCCCAACTGCTGGGCCCGGCAGATATGGTGCCCGCGGTCAACCGCCAGGGTGAAGTTCGATCAACTCGGCATCGGCGCGCTCGTCCACGTGTTCGGGACCGTTCAGGCTCTGCTACGAGCAGACAGATGACGACGAGGTCACCGTGAGTGTGGCGCTGCTCGTCGCCGAGGAGCCTGCTGAGCTGCGGCCGCCAGCTCACTACCGCCTGCTGCCGCGATCGCGGCCGCCACGCTGGTCTAGTCGCACTGTGCGAGGCGGGATCTCGGCCCACTGCCTGCCCGTCCGCGCATGGTCGGGGTAAGGTCGCCCGTCTCCTACCTGCTTGAACACCACGCAGGATGCTCCGCTCCGTACCGGTTGCTCGCCACGAACCCTGTCAGCTGCCGGTGTCGACGTGCGGAGCCGTGAGACCTGACGAGCGCGCGACGCAGCCCGGGTCGTTTCCC
>JASHSZ010000211.1 GCA_030040815.1 Streptosporangiaceae bacterium | reverse complement strand
GCGAGATCGACGCGCTGATCGGGCCGGGGGTCAGGCGCGAGGATGTGCACCGCGACGTCGCACTGGAGACCAGCTTCGACGGTGACCTGGTAGCGGCAATGGCGGCGGCGCTGCTCGCCGAGGACCCCGCTGGTCAGATGGTGCCCTACTGCCTGTCGGGGGGCACGGACGCCAAGTCATTCTCGCGGCTGGGCATCCGCTGCTTCGGCTTCGCTCCGCTCCGGCTGCCGCCGGACCTCGACTTCGCGGGCATGTTCCATGGCGTGGACGAGCGTGTCCCGGTGTCGGCGCTCCGGTTCGGGGTCCGCGTTCTGGATAACTTCCTTGATCTTTGTTAGTGATTAGTCCAGCTCAGGCTGTTAGGCAAGGTCGGCCCAAGATCGTCCGCGGTGTCGCCAGCGTGGTGATGAGTATCGACGTGGGTGTGGTTTCGTTTTTCCCACGCATGCACACTCAGTAGTGCTATCGTGACTCATTGTGCGGGGTTGATGCCCCGAGGTTGCCAACCCCCCTTTCGATTGCGCCCCGGCCAGCGGCCCCGCACCTGGCGGGTCATCGGGAGACTGCATGGCTGTCGCCAGCTGGCCAGCAAGGAGGGTCGCCTGTGTTGCCGGAACAGGGGCAGAGCCTGGCGAAGCCGGTCTGCAGCCGCGCGCCGTCGCTGTGGCACGGAACCGCGACTGGCAGCGCGCGGACTTGGTGCCCTGGCCGTGATTCCCTCCAGGCCAGCCGCGGGCGCTTGCCCGCTCCGGTGGCCACGGTCGTCCGCACCGCCCGGCGGGCGTGCCTGGCCGTGGCCACCGCCTGCCCGAGGTTCACGTGACTCTGCTGCCCGCGCTCGGGCCGGGGGTCGCGGAAGGTTTCGCGGCCGGCACGCTCGTGTCCGCGGCCTGCCTGTTGATCGTCATCACGCTGCAACGGGGCGGGCGGCAGCAGGCCGGTCTGCCCCGCTTCCTGCGGCAGCCCGCCAGGATCGTAACCAGCCGCTGGCGGCGCGCGGTCGCGCGGACAGCCGGGCGGACTGGGGGGACGTGGCCAGCGAGGGTAGCCGTCCCGCCGCCGACGCATACCGAAGACGCCCGGAAACGGCCGCCGCGGCGCCGGGGCGGAAAGCACGCTGCTCGATTAGGCGTGAGCACGCCGGTTACTGGCAGGCGTCGCGCTCGCCTGCTCACCACGCGGGACTAGCGGGACTAGTAGGGGGCCCTCGGAACGATCGGCCGTGGCATCCCAAGCTGAGCTCGGGCCTGACGGATGATGAGCCGCCGCAGCGTTGCCTTGCGGCTGCCATCTGGATACCGGCGAAGTCTCGACAGTTCCCAGTTGCCATATTCGGCGTGATCGGTCAGAATTCGACGCGCTGCGTCAGCCGACGTGCCGCGCGGCAGATAGACCACAAGGTACGAGTACTCCGCCATCAACTCATTGTGCGCGCGAGGCGGGATGGTTCAATCACCTTGACGGAATCCCGCCCTCGGGCCCAGGGAACACGCTGGCCCAGGGCGCTGGTTAACGTCCGGGAAGGGAACGGGGACGTTGGTGAGCAGGTAGCGCGTCGGTATGCAGTGCTATCAGGTCATCGACCGCGAGGGGGCTAGCAGACGGCTGGAGCGCCGGGCGGCTACGGAGCACGCCTAGGGTAACCTCCTGGCGTCTGCCGGACTTGAAGGTGGAAGAAGTGGCAGCAGGGACCGAGGAATCGACTGGCGGCCGGAGGGCCGGCGCGAACGGTGGCAACAAGCTGGTCATCGTTGAGTCGCCGGCCAAGGCGCGCACGATCGCTGGCTTCCTCGGAAAGGGTTACGTGGTCGAGTCCAGCATCGGCCACATCCGGGACATGCCTGATAAGGCAGCCGAGATACCGACGAAGTACCGCAAGGAGCCTTGGGCCCGGCTGGGTGTCGACGTGGACCACGACTTCGAGCCCTTGTACGTCGTCAACTCGGATAAGAAGCAGCAAGTCGCCAAGCTCAAGCAGCTGCTGAAGAACGCCGACGAGCTCTACCTCGCCACTGACGAGGACCGCGAGGGCGAGGCGATCGCCTGGCACCTCAAGCAGGAGCTGCGCCCGCGCGTGCCGACGCGCCGGATGGTGTTCCACGAGATCACGCCCGAGGCGATCTCTCGCGCCATCGCCTCGCCGCGGGACGTGGACCAGGGACTGGTCGAGGCCTACCAAACCCGCCGGGTGCTGGACCGGCTGTACGGCTACGAAGTGTCGCCGGTGCTGTGGAAGAAGGTCATGCCCCAGCTGTCGGCCGGCCGGGTCCAGTCTGTCGCAGTGCGCTTGGTGGTCGACCGGGAGCGCGACCGGATCGCTTTCCGGCCCGCTGAGTACTGGGACCTGGAGGCGGAGTTCGCCAAGATAACAGACGGCCTTGCAGTCGGTGACGTGCAGACGTTCACCGCGACGCTGGCGACGGTCGACGGCCGCCGGGTTGCGCAGGGCCGCGACTTTAGCTCGACAGGTGAGCTGCGCGGCGGAGCCGATCACGACGGTCAGGGCGGAATTCTGCACCTGGACGGCGGTGCTGCCGCAGCGCTGCGGGACCGGCTGGCCAACGCGGCGTTCCGGGTGAAGTCGGTGGAGCGCAAGCCGTATCGCAGATCGCCTTACGCCCCGTTCCGCACCACGACGCTGCAGCAAGAGGCGTCGAGGAAGCTGGGCTTCTCCTCGCGGTACACGATGCAGCTCGCGCAGCGGCTGTATGAGAACGGCCACATCACGTATATGCGGACCGACTCGGTGACGCTGTCGCAGACCGCGCTGAACGCCGCGCGGACCCAGGCCAGAGAGCTGTACGGCGCGGAGTACGTGCCGGACGCGCCGCGGATCTACGACAGCAAGGTCAAGAGCGCGCAGGAGGCGCACGAGGCCATCCGCCCCGCGGGCGACCAGTTCAAGACGCCTGCTCGGGCTGGGCTGTCGGGCGACGAGCTGCGGCTATACGAGCTCATCTGGAAGCGGACCGTGGCGTCGCAGATGAAGGACGCCACCGGCGAGTCCGTGTCGGTGCGGGTACTCGGTCTGGCCGCCGCGCGCGAGCCGATCGTCGTTAGCACGGTCGCTGGCGCCGCCGCGGGCGACGAATCGCGCACCACGCCTGGCCGGGAGGCCGAGTTCACCGCCTCCGGCAAGATCATCCATTTCTACGGCTTCCTCCGGGCCTACGTGGAAGACGCCGACGACGACGCCGAGCGGGACGACAACCAGCGCAGGCTGCCGCCGCTGACCGAGCAGGAGCCGCTGAGGGCGATCGGCCTGGATGTAGCCGAGCACGCCACGCGTCCGCCCGCCCGCTACACCGAGGCAACGCTGATCAAGGAGCTTGAGGACCGCGCGATCGGCCGGCCGTCGACGTACGCCTCCATCATCAGCACGATTCTGGACCGCGGCTATGTGTTCAAGAAGGGGACGGCGCTAGTCCCGTCGTTCGTCGCGTTCGCCGTGGTCACACTGCTCGAGCGCCACTTCCCGCACCTGGTGGACTACGAGTTCACCGCCCAGATGGAAGACGCGCTCGACGACATCGCCAATGGCGAGGCCCAGCGGGTGCCGTGGCTGCGCCGCTTCTACTTCGGCGCGGACGGCGAAGAGGGTCTCAAGGAGATGGTCAGCGACCTCAGTGAGATCGATGCCCGAGACGTCAGCTCGTTCCCGCTGTCCGGCACCGACATCGTCGTCCGGGTCGGCCGTTACGGTCCGTACCTGGAGCGCGACGGTCAGCGGGTGAACGTTCCCGAGGGTACGGCGCCAGACGAGCTGACTCCGCAGTTTGCCGCCGAACTGCTCGACCGGCCGAGCGGGGACAAGGTCCTCGGCACCGACCCGGAGACCGGCAAGACGATCGTGGCTAAGGCTGGCCGGTTCGGACCCTACGTGACGGAAGTAGCCGAGGACGACGCGGCATCATCGGCCAAGCCCCGGACGGCGTCGCTGCTGAAGTCGATGGACCTGGACAGTGTCACGCTGGACGACGCGATCAGGCTACTGACCCTGCCGCGGATGCTTGGCGAGATGGACGGCGAGCCGGTGACCGTGCAGAACGGCCGCTACGGCCCGTATGTGAAGAAGGGCAGCGAGAGCCGGTCGCTGGAGTCCGAGGAGCAGATGTTCACCGTCACCCTCGACCAGGCGAAGGCGTTGCTCGCACAGCCGAAGCCGCGCGGACGGGCGGCCAGGGCGGCCGCCGCGCCGCCGTTGCGCGAACTCGGGCAGGACGCGGCGACCGGCAAGCCGATCGTGCTGCGGGAGGGCCGGTTCGGCCCGTACGTGACCGATGGCGAGACGAACGCCTCGCTTCGCAAGGGCGACACCGTGGAGTCGATCACGCCGCAGCGCGCTATCGAACTGCTTGCCGAGCGGCGGGCCGCGGCGCCAGCGCCGCCGCGGCGGGCGGGAAGTCGCACGGCCGCTGGCTCTGGCCGCACCGCTAAGTCCGGGGCCAGGTCGGCGGGGAACCGCGGCGCGAAGACCGGGAGCCGCGGAACGAAGAAGGCCCCGGCCGGCGACAGCTGACGCGGCCGGTCGGAGCGGCAGCCTGGCGCGCCGGGCCGTCGCCGCGGAGCCCAGCACGCATCGGCGCTGGCGAGCTGGTCGCGGCGGCTTAAGTTGCACGACTGGGCAAAGGGCTGCACGCTGGAACTAGCCCGTTCCGTACTATTTTTCTGGTACGGATGGCGCAGGTTTACGCTGTCAGCAGTCGCCTCCAGAGAGGGCCGATACCCTTAGCGCCGTGAACTTCCAATCCCCCTTGGGTGCCCGCAGCCCCGGCGTGTTGTCGATCACGCCGTTTCGACGGCTGTGGGTGGCGCTCACGCTGGCGAGCCTGGGGGATTGGCTGAGTCTGCTCGCGCTGTCTGCGCTGGCCGACAAGATCGGCGGGAGTGGCGGCGTCTACGCAGTCAGCGGTGTCTGGCTGACCTCGCTGCTGCCCGCGCTGGTGCTCGGTCCGCTAGCGGGCGCGGTGGCGGACAAGTTCGACCGCCGCTGGAACATGATCTTCGGCGATCTGCTCAGGGCAGCGCTCTACGT
>JASHSZ010000025.1 GCA_030040815.1 Streptosporangiaceae bacterium | reverse complement strand
GGATCGATGTGGATGACGTCGGCCCCCTGGTCGGCCAGCAGCACCGCGGCCAGCGGGCCGGCCACGTACTGGCCGAAGTCGGCGACGCGCAGACCGGTCAGCGGGCCGCGCACGACGCTGCCCTCCGGGTCGGCCGTCCGAGTCGGAAGGCCTGCTGCCAGCCCCGGTAGCCGGCCGGGCTCGTGCTGCTCTGGTCTGCCCACAGCTCGACCACGAGCGGCGGCTCGGTGAGCCGCTGCACGTCGTCCGGCGTGAACCCGGCCGCGCACTCGCGCAGCACGAGTCCGCGCTCGTCCCGCTCGATGACGGCGAGGTCCGTGACGACGAGGTCCACGCAATCGGTGCCCGTCACCGGGTACTCGCAGGTCCGCACGATCTTGGGTCGGCCGGACCGCTCGGCGTGCCGCATGGCGATGATCAGCTTGCCCGGCCGCACGACCAGGTCCATGGCCCCGCCGATGGCACCGCCGCCCATCTCGGGTGTGGTCCAGTTGGCGAACGAGCCGTCGCCGTCGACCTGGTACGCGCCGAGCACGACGGCATCCAGCCGGCCGCCGCGGGCCATCTCGAACGCCGCGACGGTGTCGAACGCCGCCGCGCCCTTGCGCAGCGAGACCGGCTCCGACGCGGCGTTGTAGATGTTGTTGTCCGCCTCCGCGACGGCTAGCCGGGCGCTATAGCCGAGTAGTCCGTTCTCGGCGTGCAGCACGATGTCCCGGTCCAGCAGATGATCGGAGACCTGCGTCGGCAGGCCGACGCCAAGGTTGACGTAGCTGTGCTCGGGCAGCAGGTCGGCGATCCTCGCGCCGAGCTCGCGCGGCGTCAGTCCTGGTCGGCCCTGGTAGTCGCGCCGGTTGTCCTCGGCCCGGGGTTGCGGCCACAGCGCCGTCCGGCGAGTCGGCGATTGTACCACCCGGTCGACGAATATGCCGGGCAGGTCTATCTCGTCGGGCGCCAGCTCCCCCGCGGCCACGACGTCGTCGACCTCGGCGATGACGACGCGGGCCGCCTTGGCGAAGCTCGGCCCGAAGTTCTGGTTGACACCGCGGAACGCCAGGTTGCCAGTTCGGTCGGCGGTGTGGGCGTAGATCAGCGCGTAGTCGAGCCGCAGCGGTTCCTCGAGCACGTAGCGCCGCCCGCCGAACTCGCGGCACTCCTTGCCCTCGGCGAGGATAGTGTCCTGGCCCACCGGGCTGTAGAACGGACCGAGGCCCGCGCCGGCGCTGCGCAGCCGTTCGACCAGGATGCCCTGCGGCACTAGCTCGATCTCGAGCGGCACCGGGCTGATGGCCTGCGCCGAGCCCACCACGCCACCAGCCCTGGCGGAGAAGGAAACCACGAGCTTGCGGGCCTGGCCCTGCTCCACCAGCGCGAGCGGGTGCCGCGGCTGCGTGCCCAGCGAGTTGCAGACCAGGACCAGGTCCGTCAGGCCCCGGTCGCGCACCGCGCTGATGACGTGCACGGGAAAGCCGTGGATCACGCCAAAGCCGCCGATCCCGATGACGCTTCCCGGGCCGACGTCGCTGACCACTTCCGCCGGGCTGCCGATGACCTTGTCGATGACCTCCTCCTTTGCTCAGCTCCCGGCGCGGTCAGCTCGGTTACGCCAGCGAGGGCGCCTCGAACACCGAAGACGACTTGGCGTCGAGATCTTCGAAGGGCGTCAGGTACTGCCCGGACAGCCGGTCGTAGCGCCCAGTGCCGAGCTTGACGACGAGGTCGGCGCAGGCCTTGAAGCCCGCTGTGCTGTCCTCTCCTTCCTTGGAGTGCAGGTGCTCAACGAACCACGGCAACCAGCGCTGTGCGTCGGGGTCGTTCATCGTCAGATCGGAGATCCCGGTCAGTTCGTCGCCGGGGTGGACTGCGAACGCGGACACGCCGCCCGCGTCGTGGCCTTCGTGGCCGAGGAACTCCATGAGCCGGATCTGGGTGTTCTTTGCCACGCCGTATCCGGAGAGGTACGGCGCGACCCTGGTGCCGCCAGCGCTGGAGATCACCACCACCCGGCCGTTGTGCCGCTCGACCATCCCCGGCACGAACGTGTTGATCACGTGCATGGCGCCCAGCACGTGCACCTGCTGGGCACTCCACCAGCGGGCGGGATCTACGAGCCAGGTGGGCCCGAACGGCCATGGGACCCCGGCGTTGTGGACCGCGAGGGTCACCGGGCCGAAGGACTCCTCGGCGGCACTGCGTATGGCCTGGATGTCAGTCAGCTTGGTGACATCGGCCACGATGCCCAGCGCCTGGCCGCCGACGTCGGCGATTGACTTCACGGTCGAGTCAATCTCGGACTGGGTGCGCGAGCTGACCACCACCGCCGCCCCGGCGGCAGCGAGTCCCTCGGCGATCGCCCGGCCGAACCCGCGACCGCTCCCGGTGACAATCGCCACTTGTCCCTGCAGCTCGGTGCTCACACCAGGGCCTCTCTATCGGTTCCATCGGTTCTGTCGGTCTGGACGGCTTGCCGCCGGTCGGCTAGGCGCTTGGACCCGGTCGGGGCTGCGTCCCCGGCCGGGACGGGCCCGGCCGGGGACGCAGCGCGCCGCGATTTTCTAGAACAGTCCGGCTGGCGGCGACCATCCCTTCGGCGCACTGATCCAGCGGGCTATCGCCTTGAAGACACCGGGCGAGGTGTTCTGGAAGAACTGATCCTCGTCGTTGCAGATGGCTGGCGCGCCCTTGATGCTGCCGCATTGCAGCTGCGGCGGACCCTGCGGGATTGCGCCCTTGAGGTTCTTGAGGTCCTTGTTGACGGCGGCCTCAGTGATCGTGCCGCCGGACTTCAGGATCTCGTTGTAGACCTTCGCGATGGTCAGCACCTGGCCGAACGCGTCCGCAACCCAGGCATCCGTGGCGCCCGTCGGGTCGCCGTACTTGTCGGCGACGGCCTTGAAGGCGGCGAGGCTCGGGTCGTCCGGGTCACCCGGCAGCGGGTTGGCGCTGGCGTAGTACCAGCCGAGCGGGAGCTGGCCGCCGTCGCCCTGGGCCGTGACAGCGGAGTCGCACGGCACGTTGGCCAGCACCGGGGTCGTGATGTTGAGCTGCTTGAGCGCCTGGTAGACATCCGAGCACTCCACCGGGTTACCGGCGCCGTCGATTACCAGGCCAGCCGTCGCGGCACCGGACGCGATGACCGGAGCCGTGATGTTCGCGCTGGTCGGGTCGAACGCGGTGAGCTTGACGCTGATGTGGTAGTACTCCAGCGTCGACGCGATGACCTCGTTCGGGACGTTGCTGCCGGGGACGTTCGCGTAGATGATCGACACGCTCTTGACCTTCGGCAGGAA
>JASHSZ010000024.1 GCA_030040815.1 Streptosporangiaceae bacterium | reverse complement strand
CGGCTCCTCAAGGTCAATCAGGTCGTTCGGCCCGTCGTAGAACTCGGCCCAGACGTCATAGCCCTCGGCCGCCGTGATCGGGCGGACCGTGGCGCCGTCGCCGAACTCGCTGGCGCAGTCAAGCATCGCGCCGATCTCGGCGATCCTGGCCTCGGTGAACTCGCGGTCGTACTCGCCGTTGTAGGCGCGAAGCAGGGCAACGCCTTGCAAGCCGAGCAGGTAAGCCAGGGGGTGCTGGTAGATCACCTGCCGATGCTAAGAGCCGCCGCACCCGACGGGCTACCGGATATCGCCGGGCCCCGTCCGGCGCCGTAACCCAGACGTAGGCCGCGTAACCCTTGCGGTACGGGAAGATCGAGCCCTCCCCGTTGGCGCGCTGGCCGCCCCGCGGCATCAGGCTGCTTCCTTCCCGAGTTCGGTCACGCAGGTGGCGAGCGCTGCTCGCGAAACCAGACGTCGCCGACCGATCTTGATTGTCTGAAGCTGGCCATTCCTGATCAGGTTGTAGACAGTCCACTTGTTGACGCGTAACCAGGCAGCGGCCTCGAGCACAGTCAAGAGGCCCTCTATCGGATAGTTTTCAGTCACGGAGGTCATGCTGCGCTCCTCGCTGCGGAAAGGTCTGAAGTAGTGGATTCGCGCCATCTGGCCACCGCGAGCGCCGCCTGGAGTCGCGCTCGGTACGCGAGGACGTGCAAGAGCCTGGCACCTGGCGGAATGTGGTCGTCGTCGCCCGGCTTTAGGCGCTCCTACGTGTACCGTCTGGGTTCGGTTGCCGAAAGATTCAGGGCCTGCATCAGCAAGGCGGCTCCGCGACGCTCCGCCGCTATGGCGCGCTCCGCGCTTCGCTCTTACCTTCGCTTGCGCGGGCGCGCCGTCCCCTCGCCGGCTAGCCGCCAGACTCAGATGCCCTAGTCCGGCATGAGCGAACCCAGGGGGCGGGCCGACCGTCTTCCTCGGCAGCCAATTGTCCAGCTCGCGGTGCCCGCCTCAAGGCCGCCTTCGGCGCCGCTGCGCGGTCGGCTACGCCGAGCCTAGACCCGGCCACCACTCACCAGGAATCGGCACCTACGAGGAGGACGGGGGGTGTGAAGAACTAGCCGGGGGTCTGGTTGACCTGCCTGAGAGAATGTCCATGTGAGCAATGTCGTTGTCAATTGGTTCATTCTCGTCGGGCTTATCGTCGGATCAGATCCGACCTGGCGTCCTTCACCGTCGTTCCGGGCGGCTTCATTCGTGGCTCAGTCCCTCGTTGAGAGCTCCGAATCCCCGCGGGCGGGAATCTGGGACGGTGCAGGCGGCTCGGCCGTGGCGGCCAGGGGTCGGTTCGGGTTGCTCGGCGGCGGACCGGGTGGTGACATGTCGCCGTCGACATAGCCTCCGTCCTGATGTTGTTCGACGCCCAGATGCGTCGTCATCCAGCGCCGGACCGCGGCTCTCGCGTCGAAGTTGACAACCAGGTTACGCGGGTCGTTGCCGACGGCCCTGGGTGGAGCGGCGTTGTCTGGAGTGACTTGGCCGAAAACGATGCCGACGTGGTGATCGCCGCTCAGATCGAGCGGTTCTCCTCGATCCGAGGCGGGTGGGAATGGAAATGGTACTCCTACGACCGTCCCATTGACCTGCCCGAGCGACTCCAGGCAGCGGGATTCGTACCTGATGCCGCCGAGGCACTGCTGGTAGCCGAGGTGGCCGGGCTGGAGCTGGATCAGGCTCCTCCGCCGGGCGTAGAGCTGCTACCCGTCGTTGACCAAGACGGGGCGGACGACCTGGTCGCTGTGCACGACGAAGTGTTCGGCGGCAATCACTCCGGGATCGGTCGGGCCTTGCTGGCGTCCCTCGATGCTGACCCCTCCTCCGTCGCCGCTGTAGTGGCCAAAGCCGACGGGGTGCCGGTCGCCGCCGGGCGTGTGGAGTTCCCGCCCGGACGCGACTTCGCGAGCCTCTGGGGTGGTGGCACCCTGCCGGCATGGCGGGGACGGGGGGTGTTTCGTTCGCTCGTCACCTACCGGGCCGCCCTGGCAAGGAAGCGGGGTTACCGGTACCTGCAGGTCGATGCCTCGCCCGACAGCCAGCCCATCCTCGAACGTCTCGGGTTCGTGCGGCTGGCGGAGACGAAGCCCTATCGCCACTAGATGCCGATCGCAGCCATCCGGGAGACAAGAACGTTCCGCTCGCCTATCCCAAACCGGGGCCCGCCTTTCTTGGAGCGCGTATTCGGCATGGATCTGGCGCTCTGTGGGACCTCGGACCCAGGCGGGATCGATCCCTCATGCTCTACTGCGCGCCCTGGATCACCGGCGCGCGGCGGCACGTGCCGAACGTCGCCGCCGTCGCCATAATCAACGTCTTTCTCGGCTGGACCATGATCGGCTGGCTCGTCGCGCTGGCCATGGCGTGCCGCGACCCCGGCGCCCGGGCTGACAAAGCGACAGCCTCGGATGCCCGGAAGTACAGCAACGTCGCCTCACATCCACCTGCGACCACTACTGGCGGCACTCCGAAGAGGCCGACGGTTCAAATCCGGCCACCCCGACCAAGGAAAAACGCAGATGGCGCCCGCCCTCAGCTGAAACGACAGCGGAGGGCGGATGTGCATGTACCGGGCATTGATCGCAGTTGTCCCGGTGGTTATGGTTTGGCCAATC
>JASHSZ010000210.1 GCA_030040815.1 Streptosporangiaceae bacterium | reverse complement strand
GAAGGTGTACTGGGCCAGCAGCAGGCCGAGCAGCAGCACGTAGAAGATGCTGTGCCAGCCGGTGTCGTTGAACGTCGACGTGAACACGTAGCTGGCGCTGGCGTGGTGCGACGGTACGAACGTCAGCACGCTCACGATGATCAGCACGCCGGTGATGTGCCACCAGACGCTGACATCGTTCAGCAGCGCGACGATCCGGATGCCGAACTGGTTCAGCAGGCTGTGCACGAGCAGCACGCACGCGAAGATCAGGATCGTGACCCAGTGCGCGGTACTGACTCCCCACTCCAGGTTCAGCAGGGCGTTAATGAAGAAGGCGGCGCCGAAGTCGATGCCAGCGGTGATCGCGACCTGACCCAGGAAGTTGAACCACCCGGTGAACCAGGACGCGAGCGGACCGTTGCGCTTGGCCAGCTTGGCCGACCAGTAGTACAGGCCGCCTGCCGTCGGGTAGCTCGAGCAGACCTCGGCCATCGACAGGCCGACCAGCAGCGTGAAGATGCCGACTATCGGCCAGCCCCAGACGATGATGGTTGGCCCGCCGGTGCCCATGCCGTAGCCGTAGAGGGTCAGGCAGCCGGACAGGATCGAGATGATGGTGAACGAGACCGCAAAGTTCGAGAAGCCCGACATCCGCCGGCGCAGCTCTTGCGCGTAGCCCAGGTGATGGAGGATTTCCTCGTCACTGGTCAGCGCGGTTTGGTCGACTGACACGACATGCTCCTAACAGATGGGGGGAACGGGCGGAATACGGGTGTTGGATGGCTTTACAAGGCCGTGAGCAGCGACTTTAAATGGTCTATTAACAGACCATTGACCAGCAGGACTGGTTCATTGTCAAGGCCCTTGGCGAGATTGCTCGCCGCGCGGAGGTGGCTCGCCGATGACGGCGCCGACGGTTGACCTCACCGGCGTGCTGCGCCCGGTGCGCCAGGGCAACGCCTTCGAGGAGACGGTCGAGCGGATGCTCACCGTGATCAAGCTCGGCCTGGTCGGTCCGGGCGAGCGGTTTCCGGCCGAGCGTGAGCTGGCAGCGCAGCTCGGCGTCAGCAGGCTGACGCTGCGCGAGGCGATCCACGAGCTGCACTCGGCGGGCTACATCTGCTCGCGGCGCGGCCGGTTTGGCGGCACGTTCGTCACCTACGAACGGCCGGCGCCGAACTCGGCCGAGCTGGCGCGACTGGCCCGGCAGGACGGCGACAAGCTCACCGACGCGCTGACGTTCCGGCGCGCAGTGGAGACTGGCGCCGCCGAGGCCCTAGCGGTGCGATTCGCGGCCGCCTTTGACGCCGCGGGGGCCGCGAGCGCGACGTTGCTCGCCAGACTCGCGGACGTCAACCGCGCGATGCCGCACGACTACCGGCGGATGGACACGCTGTTCCACCTGTGCATCGCGGAGCTGACCGGATCGAGCCTGCTGGCGAGCGCGGCCGCCGATGCCCGGATGCGGCTCAACGACCTGCTGAACGCCATTCCCGTGCTGCCGAGGAACATCACTAACGCCGCACGGCAGCACGCCGCGATCGTCGACTCTATCCTGGCCGGCGATGCGGACCGGGCCAGGCGTGAAGCTGCCGAGCACCTCGAGGGCACCGCAGCGCTGCTGCGCGGCTTCCTGGCCTGATCGGGTCCCGTTGCGGGGCCGCGGCGTTCCTGGCGACGACGAGCCGAGGTCCGGCTGTCAGGGCAGCGCGGCCGACAGACTGCGCAGCCAGCAGGCGTCATCGTGGCAGCGATCGGGCCCGCGGCCGGGCGTTAGCCGACGGGCTGTGGGTCCGCGCTGGTGATCTCGGCGAAGTTGACGACCAGCCGGTCAGGGCCGCGCAGGTTCAGGTTGGGCTTGTAGCTAAGCCCGTCGGCAGCGAGCTCGGGCGCGACCACCCGCCTGGCGACCTCCCCGATCGCGATGGTGGCCTCGAGCCTGGCGAGGGGAGCCCCGAGGCAGAAGTGCGCCCCCGCCGCAAAGGCGAGGTGGTTGGACGCGCCGCGCCGGATGTCGAACCGGTCCGGGTCATCGAAGACCGCGGGATCGCGGCCTGCGGCGGCCAGCAGCAGCATGACGAGGGCCCGATCCGGCGCGGTCACGGCACCAACCTGCATGCCGCCCCTCGCTACTCGCCCGGTCAGCTGCACCGGCGCGTCGTAGCGGAGCGTCTCCTCGACCGCGCTGGCCGCTAGCTCGGGTTGCGCTCGCAGCAACGCGAACTGATCGGGGTGGCGCAGCAGGGCGAGGATCGCGTTGGAGATAAGGCCAACGGTCGTCTCGTGGCCCGCCACCAGGAGCAGCACGCAGGTGGCTATCAGCTCGTCCTCGGTGAGCTGGTCGCCGGCGTCTTCGGCGGCGATCATCGCGGACAGCAGGTCTGGCTGCGGCCGGGCGCGCCGCCGTGCGATCAGCTCGCGGAAGTAGACGGCGAACTCCTCGCTCGCCCTATCGGCAGCATCCGCCCTGGCCTGGGCCTGCTCCCTGGGGACGGCGAAGCCGGGCTGCAGCGAGTGCGCCAGCCGGGCCGACCAGCCCGCGAATCGCGGGTGATCATCGATGGGGACGCCGAGCATCTCGGAGATGATCCGGACAGGCAGCGGGTAGGCCAGCTGGCTGACGACCTCGAGCTGTCCGGCGGTGGCGGCGGCCGACAGCAGCTCACCGGTGATGGCCCGGATACGCGGCTCCAGCGTCGCGACGGTGCGCGGGGTGAATGCCTTGGACACCAGCCGCCGCAGCCGGGTGTGATCCGGCGGGTCCAGGGACAGAAACGACGGTCGCTCCCGCAGTCGGCGCCGCACCGGCGGGGCCAGCAGGGAGCCGCCTCGCTCGCTGCTCGCGTTCGGGTGCCGCAGCACGGCCGAGCAGTCGCCATACCGCCCTACCACGACGAGCGCGCCGTCGAACTCGGCGAACGGTGACGCCTCCCGCAGCCTGGCCAGCACCGGATACGG
>JASHSZ010000209.1 GCA_030040815.1 Streptosporangiaceae bacterium | reverse complement strand
CGTCCCCGGCCACGGGTCCATCGGCGGAGCTGATCAGGTACAAGCACGGATCGACCAGGATCGCGCATACGTGCACGCCTTGCGTGACGCTCATGTTCCCAGCGACCCGCGGGTCGGCCCATCGGCCACCTACGGCCAGGATTGGCTGCCTGGCGTGCACGCACGGCAACTCCAGCGCCTCGCCCGAAGAAGCGAGCGCGACGGGACGCCCGGCTAGCGATCAGTGTGCGACACAATGCCAAGCTGGAGGACGTCGCATCAGTCGCGCATGCCGCGATCGTCAAAGGTGATTGGGGCGCGCTCCAGCCATGCTGCATCCGTACTTGCCCGGCGCGGCGAGTAGGTGGCTCCGGGGTAGTGGCTGTAGCCGCACGCGCTTACCCGGTGTTTGAGCGTGCCGACTGCGCGGTCACGCTGGCGAAGCATCGCCGATGCATCGTCGCGGAAATGCCGCTGTCCGGCCCTCAGACGGGCGCGGCTGGTAACACCGGTACCGTTCACCCCGCTTACAGGCGATCGAAGCGAGCCTGGAAGAACCGCAGGTAGCGCGGTTCATAGGTTATGACGAGTCCCTTGGCCGAGTGGCGCTTGTCATAAACGGCTTGCACCGCCTCCGCCACGATGTCCATGTGCGCTTGGGTATAGACACGGCGCGGGATCGCTAGCCTGGTGAGTTCCAGGCTTGGGTGGTGATGCTCGCCGGTTTCCGGATCGCGGCCTGCCGAGACGATACCGCGCTCCATCCCGCGGACTCCCGAGTCCAGGTACAGTTCTGCGGCTAGCGTCTGAGCTGGGAACACGTCCTGGCTCAGGTGCGGGTAGAAGCGCCGGGCGTCCAGGAAAACGGCATGGCCGCCGATTGGCTTCACCACCGGAACGTCAGCTGCGGCGAGCAGGTCACCCAGGTACCGGACTTGCCCGATGCGAGCGCGGATGTGATCTTCCTGCACCGACTCTGTAATGCCGGTCGCCATCGCCTGCATGTCCCGGCCGGCCAGTCCGCCATAGGTATGCAATCCCTCGAATACGACCACAAGGTTGCGGGCTGATTCGAACAACTCCTGGTCGTTGAGCGCGAGCCAGCCGCCGATGTTGACCAGCGAGTCTTTCTTGGCCGACATCCAGGCGCCATCGGTGTATGAGCAGAATTCCTTGAGGATCGCGGCGATCGTCTTACTCGCATAGCCCGGCTCGCGCTCCTGGATGAAGAACGCGTTCTCTACCATCCTGGTCGCGTCCAGGAACAACCGGATGCGGTGCTGGGTGCACAGCGCGTGGAGGTCGCGCGCGCACGCCATGCTTACCGGCTGCCCGCCGGCCATGTTGACGGTGCCAGCCAGGCTGACGTAAGCGATGTTTTCCGCGCCTTCCCTCGCTATCAGCCGCTCCAGCTTGCTGATGTCTATATCGCCCTTGAACGGATGCTCGTCTTGCGGGTCATGCGCTGCGTCGATGATCACGTCCTCGAAGATGCCGCCTGCAAGCTCCTGATGGGCCCGCGTGGTCGTGAAGTACATGTTCCCTGGCACGAACTGACCCGGCCGGATCGCGACACGGCTGATGAGGTGCTCGGCGCCCCTGCCCTGATGAGTGGGCAGCACATGACAGTAGCCGTAGACGTCACGGACGGTCCGCTCGAGCTCGTAGAAGCTCCGCGAGCCCGCATAGGCCTCGTCGCCGAGCATGAGCCCAGCCCACTGCCGGTCGCTCATGGCGTTCGTGCCAGAGTCGGTCAGCAGGTCGATATAGACATCCTCAGACCGCAACAGGAAGGTGTTATAGCCCGCATCGGCCAGAGCACGCTCCCGCTCGGCTGCGGTCGTGATCCGCAATGGCTCGACCATCTTGATCTTCCACGGCTCGGCCCAGGACCGACGGCCGAGCTGATGCCCGGTGGTCACTGGCAGGTTGGTCGTCATTGGTTCCTCCGTCTTGTGCCTTGCTGATGTCCATTCGAGCCGCGGGTCACGGTCAGCGCAGCGGCACGAACTGCGCCGTGAAGTGCCGCAGCCGACGAGGCTGGGAGACAATACGCAGGCCGGGAAGATCACCGGCCTTCCTGGCCACTCGCAGGACGACTTCGATCACGTAATCGATGTGGCTCTGGGTATACGTACGGCGCGGAATCGCCAGCCGCACCAGGTCGAGGGCTGCCTGAGTCTCGCTCCCATCGGGGTGCAGCCCGAACATCACCGTTCCGACTTCGCAGCCCCGCACGCCGCCTTCTTGATACAGCGCACAGGCGAGCGCCTGGCCCGGGTAGTGCATCGGATCGAGATGAGAAAGCAGCGCGCGGGCGTCGATGAAGACGGCGTGGCCGCCGAATGGCACCACCACCGGGATGCCCGCTGACTCGAGTGCTTCGCCGAGATAGGCGACAGATCGGGTCCGGTACCTCAGATATTCCTCGTCGACCGCCTCGGACAGGCCTTGTGCTATTGCCTCAAGGTCGCGGCCTGCGAGGCCGCCGTAGGTGGGAAAGCCCTCCGTTAGTATTTCCAGATTGCCACACTGCTCGGCAAGGCTGTCGTCATTCATAGCAAGCCATCCGCCGATGTTGGCCAGCGGATCTTTCTTTGCCGACATGGTCATGCCGTCGGCTAGGGCAGCCATTTCGCGCACGATGTCAGATACGGAGACCTCGGCATAGCCGGATTCCCTGGTCTTGATGAACCAGGCGTTCTCAGCGAACCGGCAAGCATCCAGGAAAAGCGCCTTGCCGAACTTGTCGCAGACGGCTCGGACCGCGCGCATGTTTGCGAGGCTGACCGGCTGGCCGCCGCCGGAATTATTCGTGACCGTGAGCATGACCAGCGGCACCCGTTCCGATTGCTCAGCTAGTAGCTCCTCGAGGGCGGCGACGTCCATGTTCCCCTTGAAGGGGTGGCGGGTCGCAGGTACTAGCCCCTCGGGAACCGGCAGGTCGGTAGCTTCCGCGCCGGTGAACTCGATGTTGGCTCTGGTCGTGTCGAAATGGGTGTTGTTCGGAATTACCAGTCCTGGTCCTGCCACGACGGAGAACAAGATCTTCTCTGCGGCCCGGCCCTGATGCGTAGGCAGGACGTGTCGGAAAGGGAATAGCTGGGTGACTGCATCGCGGAAGCGGTAGAACGACGGGGCACCCGCGTAGGCTTCATTGCCACGCTGAATCGCGGCCCACTGCTCGGCTGACATCGCGCCGGTTCCTGAGTCGGACAGCAAATCGATCAGGACGTCCTCGGCCCGCAGGCCGAACAGGTTGTAGCCCGCTGCGGCCAGGGCATCGGCCCGCTCGCCCCTAGTCGTCATCCGCAAGGGCTCGACCGAGTGAATGCGGAAGGGCTCAATGATCGTCCGGAAGGGTTCGCCGTCTGCGAGCATTCAGCAAGTAAACTCATATGCCTAGAGCGCATCATGGGGCGTTAGTCTGCACGTCAGGTGCCATAGGTCCCTTTCTCCGGGCCGAGATGCTGCTGTCCGGCCTTCGCCCGGTCATGGAGAACTCGCCTGCCGGTACCTGGCCATCGCGGTACCAGATACGATCCGGTCGCCCGACAGCCTGCCGATCGGCAGCCGGGGTGGCGCCTGAGCCGGACCGGTCTGGCTGCCTGGAGCGGTATGGTTCTGGGCTAGCGGGACACGGCGGCCGGTCGCGGCGGGACGGCGCTG
>JASHSZ010000023.1 GCA_030040815.1 Streptosporangiaceae bacterium | reverse complement strand
TGGTCCGCGCGATGTCCGGGCTCAGCAAGCCGCGGCTGCCGCGCCGCCCACCACGGCTCCCAGTGCCCTGCCGACGCGGCAGGGCACTGGGACGGCACGGGCGGCCGGACCGGTCCCGCCGCCCGCTATTCCGGCGCAGGCTGGGGCGGGGGCTCCCGCCGACCGCGGCAGCGCCAGCCGTGCCGAGCCAGAGCCGGACGACACGGCCGGCTGAGCCACCGACAACGTGCTGCCTGCCCGATTAGTCGGGCAGCGCGTCGAGCTGGCGCAAGATGACGCCTTCCCGGAGCGCCCACGGACACATCTCCAGCTCGGGGAGGCTCAGCAGGTCCATCGCGGCGTCGGCGACGATCGCTCCCGCGGCCAGCTGACGCGCCCTGGCGTGGGAGACGCCGGGCAGCTCACGCCGCTCGGCGACAGTGAGGTGCGGCAGGCGCTCGGCGAGCAGCATCACGTCGGTGTGCTTCAGCAGGCGCTTCACGTAGTGGCCTTCGCTCGACGGCGCGGCGCCGCCAACACGGGCCAGCTGGCGGAACGTCTTGGACGTCGCCACAGCGTGGTTCGGCGGGCCATCCCTGAGCAGCATCCCGACGGCCGTGGCGATCTCGGCCCGGACGTGCCTGCGGAGTTCCCGCACGTCGTCGGCCGACGGCGGATCATAGGCTAGCCAGTCCCTGGTCAGCCGGCTGGCGCCGAGCGGCAGGGACACCGCCTGGTCAGGCTCCTCGTCGAGCCCGGCCGCGATCTCCAGTGATCCGCCGCCGATGTCCAGCATCAGCAGTCGGCCGGACGACCAGCCGAACCAGCGGCGGGCGGCCAGGAAGGTCAGGCGCGCCTCGTCCTCGCCGGGCAGTACCTTGATCTCCACGCCCGTTTCGGCTTCGATCCGAGCCAGTAGTTCGTCTCCGTTTGTGGCGTCGCGGACCGCCGACGTAGCGAACGCCAGCATCCGGCGCACGCCCTTGTCCTCGGCGATCTGCAGCGATTCCCGCACGAAGTCGAGAAGCTGCTGGCAGCACGCCTCGGTCAGCCGGTTCTGCGCGTCCAGGTGCTCACCGATCAGCAGCTCGGCCTTGTGCGAGAACGCCGGCAGCGGCCGTCCGCCCTGGTGCGCATCGACGACCAGCAGGTGAACGGTGTTTGATCCGACATCCAGCACGCCTAGTCGCATGGTCCGACGGTACCCGCGACCGATCCCTGGCCAGCAACGGAGCAGGCTGACGACGTACATCAGCGGGAACAGGGTGCAGCCCGGCCTGGTTGCCACTGACAGCGCGATTAGGAGGCAACTCATGACGGTGATCACGTCGCACGACATCCGGGTCGAGCACAGTCGCAAGCGTGTGCGCATCCTGCTGGCCGGGGAGCTGGTGGCCGACACGACCGCGCCGCTGCTGGTCTGGGAGGTGCCGTACTACCCCACCTACTACGTGCCAGCCAGTGACGTCACGGCGAAGCTGATCCCGGCCGGTGACGCCGACGATCCGCGGCTGGGCAAGGCGGAGCTGTTCACGGTGCAGGTGCCTGGCGGCGTCACAGCCGATCGCGCCGCGCGGAAGCACCCGGCCAGCCCGGCGCGGCAGCTGAACGATGCGATTCGGTTCGAGTGGGGCGCCATGAGCGAGTGGCTCGAGGAGGACGAGCCGGTGTACACGCACGCCCGCGACCCGCACACGCGGGTGGACATCCTGGCCAGCTCGCGGCACGTCCGGGTTGAGATCGACGGGGTGACGGTCGCCGATTCGCGCAGCCCGCGCATCCTGTTCGAGACCGGCCTGCCGCCTCGCTACTATCTCCCGCTCAGCGACATCAGGACCGAGCTGCTGCGACCGTCCGACACCCAGACCCACTGCCCGTATAAGGGAACGGCTGGCTACTGGTCCGTTGACACGGGCAGGGAGCTGCATCAGGACGTCGTGTGGATCTACCGCACGCCGCTGCCCGAGAGCCAGAAGATCGCCGGCCTGGCGGCCTTCTACGACGAGAAGGTGGACATCTTTGTCGACGGGACGCAGCAGCGCCGACCGCAGACCAAGTGGAGCTAGCCAGCGCGAGGGCGGGCGTCCTCAGCCGTCGAGGTCCTCGATCCGCACGGACGACGGCCCACGGTTTGCCCTGATCTGGTCGGCGGCGGCCTCTGCGTCGCGGAGTGTCCGCAGCGCGTTGCCGCTGGTGAGCTTGCCGCAGTCGTCCGCTGACCAGCCGCGGTCGAGCAGCGCGCTGATCAGGATCGGATAACAGGACACGTCCAGCAGGCCCTCCGGCAGTTCGTCGGTGCCGTCGTAGTCCCCGCCGAGCCCGAGATGGTCCACCCCGGCCACCTCGCGCACGTGCTCGATATGCGCGACGACGTCTGCGACCGTCGCCCGGGGTCGCGGGTGGCTGGCGGCCCACTCGCCGGTGACTTGTCTGCGGGCGGACGGGTCCCAGTGGTCCAGCCCCCGCCGGTCCATCTCCTCGGCCAGCCCGAGCTCCCAGTCGCGGCACCGCTGCGCCACGAAGGCGGGCACGAAAGTGATCATGCAGATCCCGCCGTTGGCTGGGAGGCGAGCGAGTATCTCATCGGGCACGTTCCGGGGATGGTCGCAGATCGCCAGCGCCGACGAATGCGAGAAGATCACCGGCGCCTCCGCGGCGTCCAGGGCATCCCGCATGGTGCTGGCCGCGACGTGCGAGAGATCGACGAGCATGCCGAGCCGCTGCATCTCCCTGACGACCTCACGGCCAAAGGCGGTCAGCCCGCCCGCCGCAGGCTCATCGGTCGCCGAGTCGGCCCACGGCAGGTTCTTGTTGTGCGTCAGCGTCAGGTACCGGACGCCAAGCTCGTAGAGTGCGCGCAGCGTGCCGAGCGAGCAGCCGATCGAATGGCCACCCTCAGCGCCCAGCAGCGATGCCACCCGGCCGGAGCTCATGACGCGCTGCGCGTCAGCCGCGCTGTCCGCCAGTCGGAGGGCGTCCGGGTACCGCGCCGCGAGCCGACGTACCAGGTCGATCTGCTCGAGCGTCGCGACCACGGCAGCCTCGCCCTGTAGCCGCGCGGGCACGTACACCGACCAGAACTGGGCGCCGACGCCGCCCCTGGCGAGCCGGGGCAGGTCGGTGTGGAGGAACTCCACCGGCTGGCTGATGTCGATAGCGGCCGGGTCGGCCCCGGCTGCCCGGTCTTCCGCCGCTTGGCGCAGCGCCCAGGCGAGGTCGTTGTGCCCGTCGAAGACGGGGAACCGGTCAAGCAGGCTGCGCGCGACGGACACGGGGCTCGGGGTCACTTCGCCAGCGTAGGCGGCCCGATGTGACCAGGTCACGCCTGGGATGGGAGGATAAGCGCGTGCACCGGCAGCGGCTAACCCTCTGGATCATCGGCACGGTGCTGGCGTGCGCCGCGCTCGGCGCCTGGTTCGGCCACCTGCTCGGCGGTGGCGGTAGCGGGAACATCGCGCTGATCAGCGCGACCTGTGCGGTGCTCGGATCCTTCCTGCCAGGAGCGGTCCGCTGGGCCCGCCTCCGGGTACGCGGGCAGCAGCCACCACATCACGGCGCGGCCTGACTGCACCGTCGCCCTCGCCAACCCCGGACGGGGTCTCAGCCTGCGCCATCGGTCGTCAGCTCGGCAGCTTTTCGGCTTCGTCGATGAACTGCTTCGCCGCGCCAAGCGGCCCAGGCCCTAGAGCGAGATCGTGTCAGATTCCGCCGGCGGGGTGATGGTCACCGGCACGCTGTAGTGCGAAAAGGTCATGAGGAGCTGCACGGTATCGGTCGCCGGCGCACTCGCCGATCCCTCTGGGCTTTCCATGCCGATCTGCAGGTAGACGTCGAGCTGGCACGCGAGCTGCCGCTTGGGTTCGAGCCAGATCGTGAAGGTCGGCGTGCTGGAATTCGCCAGCAGCTGCCGTCCTGCCGCCTCCTCGGAACCAGACAGTCCGAGCTCGGTCCACTCGTGCTGCGCGGCGGCGAGCATCGCCCGCTTCGTCGGGGTCACGACGTATTGGTCGCAGACCAGTCCCCCGACTCGCTGCGAGCCCATCGGGACCACCTGGGCACCCTGCTGCTCGAGCAGTTGAAGGGACCACACCGGGCTGTGCTGCGGCGCGACCTGCGATGCTGACACAGCGATCGGACTTTCGAACCAGTCACGCCCGTCGAAATACTGAGCAATGCGCCCGTCGACGATCAGCTGAAAATACAGGGCCTGCTTCGCCGCGATCTCATTTTCCGTAACCGTAGTGCCGGCGGCGCTCCAGCTCATGTCCATGTCCCATGTGTTGGCCGCAAAGTCCGCTTGGCCGTCACCGCGCAGGTTGACTTCGCTGCTGCCCACATCGACCGCGCCCTGCACGGATATATCGGCCGTTTGCTGAGCGAGAGTATTGCGGGCCGACCGGGTCACGAGTGAGGCGAGACTGACGCCGGGCGAGCCTGATCCAGCCTTCGGGTTCAGGTCACGTCCGGCCCAGATCGCGACGGCGGCGACCACGGCGGCCGTACTCACGATAGCAACGACGGTAGAGAGCAGGCTCAGCCGCCGCCTGCGGACGGGAAGGCCGGAGTGGAGCGCGTGCGCACGGATCAGCCCGGTCGGGTACGGGAGCACGCGGGCCGACTCATGATCTACTGCGACTGCTAGTCGGCGAGCAGCACCCGCCGAAGAGTCCGACTTCGATCCATTACTGGCCGTCGGCGTCGGATTCGAGGTGGCCGCGACGTCTCTGAGCGGCAACAGGCGCGCCGGAGGTTCGTCGTAGGACTCAACGCTGCCGTCCCGCACCAGCCTTGTCGGGGTGCCAGCAGAGAAGTAGCGGTACTCGTGTAGTCCAAATGGGTCTGCGTGCCACCCTTGTGGCTGCCGCGGACCCATGGCAGAAAGTATGGCGCCGATTCTGGGAGAAAGCGATAAGAAGCTAACGCGCAGAGGACCGGCTAACCGGGCCCGAGCAGGAATTAACCGGCAAGCCGCCGACTATTTACCGCCATTCTCTCGCCCGTATTAATCCGGGCCGAGGACGAGGCCGCTCGTTGGCACCCCGGTCCCGGCGGTGACCAGGACCGGACCGTCGCCGGGCACCTGGTTGACGGCGGTGCCACGCACCTGCCGGGCGGCCTCGGCGATGCCATTCATGCCGTGCAGGTAGCCCTCACCGAGCTGACCGCCGTGCGGGTTCAGCGGCAGCACGCCGCCCAGCTCGATTGCACCGCCGGCGATGAAGTGCCGCGCCTCCCCGCGCGGGCAGAACCCCAGCTCCTCCAGCTGCATGAGCACGTACGGGGTGAAGTGGTCGTACAGCACCGCGGTCCGGATGTCGGCGGGCCGAAGGCCAGCCTGCGCCCACAGCTGCCCGGCGACGACGCTCATCTCCGGCAACCCGGTCAGGTCATCGCGGTAGTAGCTCGTCATCGTGTACTGGTTCGCGCCACTGCCCTGGGCCGCCGCCCTGATCACGACCGGCGACCTTTTCAGGGAACGGGCTCGTTCCAGGCTGGTCACCAGCACGGCGACGGCGCCGTCGGTCTCCTGGCAGCAGTCAAGCAGCCTTAGCGGCTCGCAGATCCACCGCGACTCCTGGTGATCGGCGAGCGTGATCGGCCGCTGGTAGAACCAGGCGGCCGGGTTGGTCGCTGCGTGCTGGCGGTCGGCCACCGCGACCGCGCCGAAATCGGCACTGGTAGCGCCGAAGACGTGCATGTACCGGCGGGCCGCCATCGCCACGGTGGCCGCGGGCGTCGCGAGGCCCATCGGGTAGTGCCAGCCGTTGTCGATCGCCGACGACGTAGCGCCCGCAAGGGCGCCGGCCGCAACCTGCCCGAACCGCCTGCCGGACCGCTCGTTCAGCGCGCGGTAGCAGAGCACGGCGGTCGCGGCGCCGGTGGCCACGGCCATCGCCGCGTGCTGGACGGTGGCGCACGCGGCGCCGCCGCCGTAGCCGACGAGGCCGAAGAACGTCAGCTCGGCCGCACCCAGCTCGCGGGCGACCGCGATTTCCGCGTTCGAGTCCATGCTGAACGCGACCATGCCGTCGACGTCGGCGGCCGTGAGCCCAGCGTCGTCGAGCGCGGCGCGGCAGGCTTCGACGGCCAGCTGTAGCTCGCTGCGGCCGGAGTCCTTGGAGAACTCCGTCGCGCCGATCCCCGCGATCGCCGCCACCGGCGCGATCACGACTGGCTCCGGTGCAGCCCGGTGGGACGACCCCCCGCTGTGCCCTTCCGGGGGGACGACACCCCAGAACCCCCCCGAGGCCCCCGCGGCGAAGCAAGGCGGACCGTGCCGGTCACGTGGTCACCCAGACTGCAGGAGCCAGTGACGGCGACGAGCCGATCGCCGCCGGCAGCGTCGGCGACAGTGCCCGAGAACGTGAGCGTGTCGCCGGCGTAGCACGGGACGCCGAGCCGGATGGAGATCGCGCGCACGATGGCATCGGGGCCGGCCCAGTCGGTGACGTACCGCTGGACCATGCCGGTTGTGGTCAGGATGTTGAGGAAGATGTCCCTGGCACCGCCGCGCTCAGCGAAGTCCCGGTCGTGGTGCACCGGGTAGAAGTCGTGCGTTGCGAGCGCGCTGGCGACCACCAGGGTGGGGGTGACGCTGATCACGAGCTCGGGCAGCGTACCCGGTGGGTCAGGCCGCCAGTCGGGCAGCACCAGGTCATCGTCGACGCGCCGGAAGCGGACCCGGACCGGTAGCCCGATCGCGACGTCACCGGGGTCGATGCCAGTCAGCTCGCCCACCATCCGCACGCCCTCGGTCAGCTCGACCAGGGCGATCACGATGGGTAGCTGTTTACCCGGCACCGGCGGGTGACGGTGCACGACGTAGCTGTATACGGTGCCGGTACCCGCGGCAACCTGGTATTCCGGCTTGCCGATGCTGCCGCAGCTCAGGCACGCCGGGCCGGGCGGGTGGCGGAGGGCGCCGCAGCCGCCGCAGCGCTGGATCCGCAGTTCGCCTGCGCGCGTGCCGGCCCAGAAGAATTCCGTGTCGGGCGACATCGGCGGCCGCATTACTTCGGGGGGTCCGGGGGGTCGCCCCCGCGGGCTAGCACGTTCCGGCTCGGTCCCGGGGCTTGCAGCGGGACCGAAGCCGGGACTCCGAAACTTCAGCACCCGGAAGTCCATCGTGGCGACGGGCTCGGCTCCGGCGAACCAGGTGCTCCGCGTGGTCACGAACCAGCCCTCTCCGAGGGCGGTGCGCTTGGGGCCAGTCACGTCCAGCAGCTCGGCGCGCACCGCGAGCTGCTCTCCGGGTCGCAGGTAGCGGGCGTAGGTCTGATCGCAGTTGGTCGCGACCACGGCGGTGAACCCGGCGTCATCCAGGACAGCCGTCATGACGCCGAGCGGGTCGGCCGGCCCGCCGGGCCGGCGGAACGGCGCAGTGGATCCAGCTGCGCGCCCGACGGGCGCACCCAGTCCCGGCATCGTCCACACCTGGACCATCGCCGGCGGCGCCACCAGGCCGCGGTGCACCGAGCGGGCGGCGAACTCCGGGTCGGTATACACCGGGTTCGCGTCGCCGATCGCATCCGTCCAGGCGCGTATCGTCGGCACGTTCACCGGGTCCCTGGCAGCCCGCGGCGAGCTCAGGCCGGCCGCGCGCACCCGCTCGGCAGCGGCCAGGATCGCATCGGTCATCGAGTCAACTCCGTTACCTCGGAACTCGGGGTAGTTTCAGGCCGGCGCTCGCGATCAGCTCTCGCTGCACCTCGTTGACCCCGCCGCCGAACGTCATGACCGTGTTGCGCTTGTTCTGCACGTCGAGCCACCTGGCCAGCTCGGCGGTCCGCTCGTCGGCCGGGTCACCGTGCCTGCTGACTACCTCGGCCAGCTCCGCGCCGATCCGCTGCACGTGCTCGGACCCGAACACCTTGGTCACCGAAGCGTCTGCCACGTCAACCGTGTCCGCGACCGCGACCTGCCAGTTGAGCAGCTCGTTGATGCGCTCGGCCGCACGGGCCCTGGCGAGGGCGCGGCGCACGTCCGGCTCCGCCAGCAGCGGGCCTCCAGTCGGGCCGAGCCCGCGGGCCGCCCAGTCGTGCACCCGCCGGCGCAGCACGCCGATCCGGCCCGACGGGCCGAGCATCACCCGCTCGTGGTTGAGCTGCTCGGTGATCAGCCGCCAGCCAGCGTTCTCGGCGCCAACCAGCCTGGTGACGGGGACACGGACGTCGGAGTAGTAGGTCGCGTTCACGTGATGCGCCCCGTCGTGCGTGATGATGGGCGTCCACGAATAGCCGGGGTCGGAGGTGTCCACGATGAGGATGGACAGACCCCGGTGCCGGGGCGCCGCCGGGTCGGTCCGGCAAGCCAGCCAGACGTAGTCGGCATCGTGCCCGCCGGTGGTGAAGATCTTCTGCCCGTTCACCACGTAGTGGTCGCCGTCGCGCACCGCCCTGGTGGTGAGCGACGCGAGGTCGGTGCCCGAGCCCGGCTCGGTGTAGCCGATGGCGAAGTGCAGCTCGCCGCACAGGATCTTCGGCAGGAAGAAGTCCTTCTGCTCGGGGGTGCCGTGCGCCATCAGCGTCGGCCCGACGGTCTGCAGCGTCACCGCGGGCAGCGGCACGTCGGCCAGCGCCGCCTCGGTGACGAAGATCTGCTGCTCGACCTGACCGAGTCCGCGGCCGCCGTAGCGGACCGGCCAGCCGACGCCCAGCCAGCCGTCCCGGCCCATCCGCCTGACCACGTCGCGGTACACGCTCCCGTGCCGCTGCGTCAGCATCACCTCCCGCTCGGCCGGCGAGATCAGCGCGGCGAAGTAGGCCCGCAGGTCGTCTCGCAGCGCGCGCTGGGCCTCGGTGAGGTCGAGCTCCATCACGCGCCCGCCGTTTCGAGCCCGAACGGCTCAGGGCGGGCCTGCTCGCGCCGGCTCAGCCGGTCGAGCCGGTAGTCCGCGCCGCCGATGAGTCGCACCAGGTCCGTGATGAGGGCCGAATACCGCGGCAGCGGGTAGCTGATATCCATGCCGAGCCCGCCGTGCAGATGGTGGCAGGTCCGCAGCGCCGGGGGTGCGTACTCCGCAAGCCAGAACGCCGCGACGTCGGCGTCCGGCCCCGCGTCCCGGCCGGTGTCCAGCCGCCAGCACGCAGACACGGTGGCCAGGTGCAGGGTCCGCGCGGCCGAGTAGACGTCGGCGATCTGCTGAGCCACCGCCTGGAACGTCGCCAGCGGCCGGCCGAACTGCTCCCGGCAGCGAACGTGCGCGGTCGTCAGCTCGAGCGCTGCGGCCAGCGCCCCGTCCGCCACCGCGCACGCGCCCGCCGCCGCATGCTCGTACAGCCCGGCGACGTCGCAGCCGCCGAGGACAGCGACGACCGGGGCGCGGTCCAGCCGCAGCGTGTACTCCGGTAGCCCGGTGGAGCTGTGGGTGCGCTGGCACGACAGCCCGCCGCCGTCAGGCTCGACGACCACGACCGCGGTGCCGGTCGGCGTGCTCGCAGGCACCAGGATCCACCGGGCCGCGGCGGCGTACGGGACGCCGGTCTTGACCCCCGATACCGTGCCGCGGGCCGCGACGGTGGCCGGCCTGACGGGCATGGGATCCGACGGCTCACGCAGCGCGGCCGTCAGCACAGTCTCGCCGGTCGCGACGCCAGCCAGCAGCCGCCGGCGCACTTCCGGGTCGGTGTCCCGCGCGATCGGCAGCACGCCGAGCGCCAGGGTGGCGAGCGCCGGGATGCGGGCGGCGTGCCGGCCGATTTCGGTCAGCACGGCTGCGGTTGGCAGCATGCCGAGGTTCTCGCCGCCGAGCTCGGCGGGCACTGCCAGCGCGAGCAAGCCGGCGTGGCCCAGTTCCTTCCAGAGGCCCTCGTCGAAGTCTGCAGTCGAGGGTGCTGCCGCGCCGAGGACCTGGGCAGCCAGCCGTGCCGCCGCGGTCTCGGCCTCGCCGGAGGTGAAGTCCACTAGCGGGCCTCCTCCCTGGGCAGGCCGAGCAGCCGCTCGGCGACCAGCGACAGCAGGATCTGCGTCGTGCCGCCGGCGATGCTCAGGCACCGGGTGAGCAGGAACTCCTGCAGGGCCGCGTCGTTCGCGGTCGCGCCCGCCGAGCCGACGAGCTCGAGCGCTGCCTCCGCGACGGCCTGCCGATGGGCAACCCCGGCGAGCTTGCGCACGGCGGCAAGAGGGGACGGATCACCACCCGTGCGGGTCGCCAGCACCGCCTGCAAGTCGAGCAGCCACACGGCCATGCCCTCGGCGACGAGCGCGCCGAGCCGCTGCCGGACGACCGGGTCGGCCGTGGCGCCGGTCTTGCTGGCGAGCTCGAGCAGGTGCTCGACCGCTTCGCCCACCGACGAGCCCGTGCCCATGGCGACCCGCTCGGACGCCAGCGTCGTGCGTGCGATCCGCCAGCCTTCGCCCGGCTCCCCGACCACGCACTCGTCAGGGACAAAGACCTGGTCGAGGAAGACCTGGTTGAACATCTCGCGCCCGGTGAGTTCGCGCAGCGGCCTGACGTCGATGCCCGGGCTGGCCATCGCGACCAGGAAGAAGGTCAGTCCCCGGTGCTTGGCCACGGCCGGGTCGGTGCGGGCCAGGCAGATCGCCCAGTCGGCCTGCCTTGCCAGCGACGTCCACACCTTCTGGCCGGTGAGCAGCCAGCCACCGTCGGCCCGCTCGGCCCTGGTGCGCAGCGCGGCCAGGTCAGAACCCGCCTCCGGCTCGCTGAACAGCTGACACCAGGCGATCTCGCCGCGCAACGTGGGTCCGGCGAACCGGTCGTGCTGGGCGGGGCTGCCGTGGCCGAGGATCGCGGCGAGCGCCCAGCCGCCGATGACCAGGTCGGGCCTGGCCAGGCCGGCGGCGGCGAGCTCCTCGTCGATCACCAGGCAGTCGGCCGCAGTGGCGGCCAGCCCGTAC
>JASHSZ010000208.1 GCA_030040815.1 Streptosporangiaceae bacterium | reverse complement strand
TCAGCCTGTACGTGAACGACTACAACCTTCCGGCCAGAGCCGCGTACCGGCACGCTGGGTTCACCGACGTCGGCACGTTCATGTCGGTGTTGTTCTGACCCACCTCAGCGCCACCCTGGGCATTAATCGATTGCCTCGCTCCGCTCAGCGGTGTTAATGTCTTTGGCCCTTTGCACTCCCTAACCTGCTGCGAGGTGATGAGTCATGCCGTCGGCAGACCTGGCCGCGGCGGATGAGAATACTGACGTGCTAGCGGCCGAGCGCGATCATCTGCGCCGGTCGCGCGAGTTCCTGCGGCTGATGCGCGAGGACGTGCTGTCGCTGCGGGCCATGGGCGGCGACCCGGTCTCGGAGGAGTACCTCAAGGCCGAGCTCTACCGGCGGGCGGAATCGCTGCGGGACTTCCCTGATACCCCGCTGTTCTTCGGTCGGCTTGACTACCGGGACGCAGGCCCATACGACGGTCCGGTCGGCGACGGAGCTGCCGCCGACGAAGGGGTCAGCGGGTACTTCCACATCGGCAGGAGGCACGTACACGACCCGCACGGCACCCCGGTCGTGATCGACTGGCGGGCGCCGGTGTCGCGGCCGTTCTACCGGGCTAGCCAGTCGGATCCGATGGGGCTGGATCGGCGGCGACGATTCGGCTTCTCCGGGGGCGAGCTGACCGCGTTCGAGGACGAGGGGTTCGGTCCGGGCGAGGTGGCCGCCCCGAGCCGCATCCTCATCGAGGAGATCGAGCGACCGCGATCCGGGCCCATGCGGGACATCGTCGCGACGATCCAGCCTGAGCAGGACGACATCGTGCGGGCGAGCCTGGAGCACACAGTGTGCGTGCAGGGCGCTCCGGGCACCGGCAAGACGGCGGTCGGCCTGCACCGGGTGGCGTACCTGCTCTACGCGTACGCACAGCGGCTGAGCCGCGGCGGCGTCATCGTGGTCGGCCCGAACAAGGCCTTCCTCGCCTATATCGAGCGCGTGCTGCCGGCGCTGGGCGAGCTCGACGTGACGCAGCTGTCGGTGACCGACCTCACCGCCGCGGTACCGGTACGCGGCGCCGACTCCGAGTTCGCGGCGCGGGTCAAGGGCGATGCCCGGATGGCGACGGTGCTCCGGAATGCGCTCTGGGTGCAACTGGAGCCGCCCGCCGAGGCGATCATGCTGGCGAGGGGATCGAGGCGATGGCGGGTACCCGCGTACGAGATTGCCGAGCTGGTCACCGAGCTGCGCGACCGGGGCGTGCGGTACGGGACGGGTCGCGAGATGCTCTCGCACCGGATCGCGCACGTGATTCTCTCGAAGATGGAGGCGTCGGGCGAGACGTGTGACGACCGCACGCACGAGTCCGTCCGGCGGAGCCGGAGCGTGCAGCAGGCCATCGCGCAGGTGTGGCCGAAGACCGATCCGGTCCGCCTGGTGTTCGGGCTGCTGGCGGATCCCGAGCTGCGTGCCCGCGCCGCCGACGGTATCCTCGACCCTGCCGAGCAGGCAGCGATCGGCTGGGCGAGCCCGCCGCGCGGGCCCGCGTCGGCTCGCTGGAGCGCGGCCGACGCGGTGCTGATCGATGAGGCCACCGACCTGATCGAGCGGACACCGAGCCTGGCCCACATCGTAGTCGACGAGGCGCAGGACTTGTCGCCGATGCAGTGCCGGGCGATCGGCCGGCGTTGCGCGACCGGCTCGGCGACCGTCCTCGGGGACATCGCGCAGGGCACCACGCCGTGGGCCACGAGCAGCTGGCAGCAGCTGCTCGGCCATCTCGGCAAGTCCGAGGCAGAACTGCGCGTTCTCGACACGGGCTACCGGGTGCCGCGGCAGATACTGGACTTCGCCTCGCGGCTGCTCGCGCACATTGCCCCCGACCTGACGCCGGCGTCGTCCGTGCGGCAGGACGCCGGCGCGCTGGCGCTGCGGCGGGTCGAGCCCGCGGGCTTGGCCGGCGCGCTGGCGGACGCGTGCACCGACGCGCTGCGAACCCCGGGCTCGGCGGCTGTCATCGCCGCCGACGAGCAGATCCCAGCCATCGCGGAGCTGTTGACGCGCTCGGGTGTGCCGCACGCCGTGCTGGATGGCGCGGCGGCCAGTGATGTGATTACCGTGGCGCCGGTGACGCTCGCGAAGGGCCTGGAGTTCGATCAGGTGATCGTCGTCGAGCCGGCTCGCATCGCGGCCGCCGAGGCGCGTGGACTGCACCAGCTGTATGTCGCGCTCACCCGGGCCGTGTCCCGGCTCACGGTCCTGCACGCCGAGCCACTACCGAGCGAGCTGGGTGCTGCTAGAGCTCCTTGAGCACCGAGGTGATGAGCGCGACCGAGTCGTCGAAAGACAGCGCCGTCGCCTGCAGATGGTGGAAGAACAGGTTGTACCGGTCGACCTCAGCCATGTCTTCGATCCACAGGCAGCCGGTCGCGTACCCCATGCACACGACGTCGGTGTCGACCGGGTCTGGGAAGCTCAGGATCACAAACGGCAGGTCGACCGCGATGTGGGCGCCGCTGCCGAACGGGATCACCTGAAGAAAGGCGTTCGGGCATGAGCTCATCTCGCACAGGTACTCGAGCTGCTGGCGCATGACCTCCGGGCCGCCCACCTGGCGGCGCAGTGCGGCCTCGTCGAGCACGACCCACACCCGCGCCGGGTTGGCCCTGGCCTGCCGCTGGCGCTCCATCTGCAGCGCGAAGTGCCGGTCGTCGCTGTCGAACTGGCCGCCGACCTGGCCCGCGGCGTGGATCGCCCTGGCGTAGTCCTCGGTCTGCAGCAGGTTCGGGATCCGGATTGACCTGTAGATCCTGATCTGCGACGCCGCGCTCTCCAGGCCCAGGTAGGTGGCGAAGTGCGGATGCACGGTGTCGCTGAAGGCGTGCCACCAGCCCTTCTGCCGCGAGTCCCTGGCGAGCTGGACTAGGCCGTCGCGCTGGTCTTCTGGCAGTCCGTAGATCGCGAGCATGTCGCGGACGTCCCGGGGTGACACCGACACTCGGCCGGTCTCCACCCGGCTGATCTTCGACGCCGAACACTCAAGCTGCTCGGCTACCTCCTCGCAGGTCAGCTTCGCTGCCTCCCGCAGCCGCCGGAGTTCGAGGGCAAGGCGACGCCGCCTGACTGTAGGGGTTTGTGCGCTCGCCACTGCTGCCTCCCTCGGCCCGCCCTGGCTACTTCTTCGTTACCGGCTGGGTTCCCCACAGTGTGGCCGTACTGCTGCCAGCCCGTCCAGTAGTGGCGGGATTTCCTGCCTGCGATTTTCGCATTGCATGTTGCATGTTAGCCGCAAGCGTAGCAGTCTTAACCCCGTGTCATTACTCTATGCTGTTTCCCGGCTACCAGAGGTGACAGCGTGACGGCGATTCAGGCCCCGCCGAGCAGGACATGGCAGGCGAATCTTGCCCGGCTGGAGGGCCTCGCCGTGGTGCTGGCGAGCCGCGGTCTGCGCGCCCGGGTCATCACGCCGCCTGGCAGAGTGCCGAGCCTGCACGTGGTAAACCCGCGCGCCGCCGTCCTTGCCGAGGATGTCTACGCCTGCCGCAGTCAAGACGGGCGGTGGTGGTTCTGGTGGTCGTGGGCCGAGCAGATTGCGGCCGACGAGGATGTCGAAGATGCCGCGGCGATGATCGAGCGGGTGCTGGCCGTCGGGGGCTAGCGCCGCAGGCTGCTGGTCTGCATGCCGGGGAACGCCTCGGTCGTGCCGCTCCACGACTGCGCGCGCAGCGCGGCGGCCCGAACCTGCTGCGCGCCGAAGCTGCGCAGGCCGGGCTCGGGGAGCGCCACGACCGCGAGGTATGCCTCGGCCACCCGGTCCTCCATGGTCGCCGCGAGCCGCTGCGCCGTGGTGGCCGACGTCACCGGAAACGGCAGCTGGTAGGCCACTGCCGCGGCAACAGGCTGACCGCCGCGGGCGCTGATCATCGCCGTCAGCTGATTGGCTGCCTTCAGGTGCGCCACCCAGTCGTTATTCGCCGCGGCGGACGCAGCCGACCCGGCGGTCAGGTGGGCGCCCACCACGCCATACCCGTAGGCGGCGGCCTGCTCGGCGGCGAGTGCCTGCTGCAGTGCCGCCAGCGCCGCGCCCGCCCCGCTCGTCATGCCGCGGCCGCCTGGGCCTGCTGGAGATACGGAACGTGGGTGGCCTCGGATGCCGCGATGCTGGCGAACAGCTGGGCGAGCGCCGGCGGCAGCAGGGCGAGCTGCTCGAGCAGCCGGTTCGACGCGGCCTGCTCGGCCTGCTCGAGCGCCGCGAGCACGCTGCTGGGGCTGCTGCCCGCCGCGACCGCGGGTGCTCGCGGTGCCGCCGGAGTCGGCGCGCCGACCGGCTCGATCAGTCGTGATCTGAGCTGATCCAGGTGGGCGGCGTGCTCAGCCTGCACGCTGCGAACGACGGCCAGCAGACCGCCGGAGCTCGCCGGCAGTCGCGGGAGCGCAGTTGCGTACCTCGCCACCATCAGCTGTTCCGCCGTGATCGCGGCCTGGAGCACCCGGATGTCTCGTGGCGGCGGTGGCGGCGTGCCGAGGGCCTGCACACCCTTGCACCCGGTGAGCAGGACCGGCAGGGCGGCGCTCGCGGCGGCGAGCAGGCTGCGCCGGCTGAGACCGGCCGGGCCGCCCGGTCGGGCGTCGCCGACGGGCGTGTCGTCCGTCACGCCAGCATCCTCCGCAATCCTGTGCGCGCCGAGCCCGATGCGGGAGCCCCGGCGCCGGCGTTCAGCATGTCACGCTAGCGGCCAGTCGGCCGCGTCCCGGCTAGGCTAGGTGACAGTGCCCTGAACAGCATCAACAGCATGGCCTGCGAGCGAGGAGGTCGTCATGTACGGTGGCTCGCGCCGCAGCTGGCGTTCAGGTCCCACCGCTAGCCAGGCCAAGGCTAGTGGGCGCGGCGCAGCGGTGCGGCCCGCCCCGTCCGGTCCCGCCCCCGATGCGCGCCAGCTCACCACGCTGCTCGAGCCTGTCGTGCACGCGCTGAACATGGACCTGGAGGGGATCCGGGTCACGACGGCGGGTCGGCGCCGCGTGCTGCGCGTGATCGTCGATGCTGACGGCGGGGTGACCCTGGACGACATCGCGGTTGCCAGCCGGGAGCTGTCGAGCAGGCTGGACGGTGCTGCCGAGATGGGCGACGGGCCGTACACCCTGGAGGTGTCGTCACCCGGTGTCGACCGGCCGCTGACACAGCCGCGGCACTGGCGCCGCAACGTCGGACGGCTGGTCGTGACGTCAGCGCCCGAAGGCGACGAGGGAGAACGGATCGAAGGCCGGATTACCAGCGCAAGCGAGGCCGGCGTGATCCTGGAGCGGGACGGCGTGACGCGCGAGTACCGCTACGCCGACCTCGGCCCCGGTCGGGTCCAGGTCGAGTTCAGCCATCTCGAGGACGAGACGGGCGAGGAGGACATAGGTGGACATTGACCTGAGCGTCCTGAAGAGCCTGGAGGCAGAGAAGGACATCTCGCTCGACCTGGCGATCAAGGCTATCGAGGATGCACT
>JASHSZ010000207.1 GCA_030040815.1 Streptosporangiaceae bacterium | reverse complement strand
GGTCCGGCCCGTGTGCGCGGACGTGCAGCTGCGCGGCGCCGCGGCGGTCCGCGAGTACACCGCGAAGTTCGACGGCGTCGACCTGGCCGCGGGCACGAGGGTTCCGGCGGACGCGCTGACCGCGGCCCTCGGCGCGCTGGACCCCGACGTGCGGGCGGCGCTGACCGAGGCGGCACGGCGGGCGAGGCTCGTGCACCGGGCGCAGCTGCCCGCCGAGACCTGGACTGCAGTGGCGCCAGGGTCCACCGTGACGGAGCGCTACGTGCCGGTGCGGCGGGCCGGTGTGTACGTGCCGGGCGGCCTCGTGGCGTACCCGTCGTCGGTGCTCATGAACGTCATCCCCGCCCAGGTCGCTGGCGTCACCGAGATCGCGGTTGCCTCGCCGCCGCGGCCCGAGCACGGCGGCCTTCCGCATCCAGCGGTGCTGGCCGCCTGCGCGCTGCTCGGCGTCAGTGAGGTGCACGCCGCGGGCGGCGCGCAGGCCATCGCAATGCTCGGCTACGGCACCGCGGACTGCGCGCCGGTCGACGTCATCTCCGGCCCGGGCAACGTCTACGTGGCGGCGGCGAAGCGCGTGCTGCGCGACCAGGTTGCCATCGACGCCGAGGCAGGGCCGACGGAGATCGCGATCGTCGCCGACGACGGCGCGGAGGCGAGCTTCGTCGCTGCCGACCTCATCGCGCAGGCCGAGCACGATCCGCTGGCCGCTTGCCTGCTCATCACCACCAGCGCCGCGCTGGCCGACCGCGTCGACATCGAGCTGGCCAAGGAGGTACCGCAGGCCCGGCACGCTGACCGGGTAGGTGCCGCGCTCGGCGGACAGTCGGCGTGCGTGATCGTCGACGACGCGGACGCTGCGCTGGTTGTTGCCGATGCCTGGGCGCCTGAGCACCTGGAGATCCAGGCCGCGGACGCCGCGATCCTCGCTCGCCGGGTCCGCAACGCGGGCGCGATCTTCGTCGGCCCGTGGGCACCGGTCTCGCTCGGCGACTATCTGGCCGGCTCCAACCACGTGCTGCCCACGGGCGGCACGGCGCGGCACACCGGCGGGCTGTCGGTCGGCAGCTTCCTGCGCTGCGTACACCTGGTGGAGTGCGACCGTCCAGCGCTCGCTGCCGTCGCACCCCACATCGACGCGCTCGGCGGTGCGGAGGATCTCGCTGCACACGTGCACGCGGTGCGCGTGCGCGTGCCGGGGGACCGGGCGTGACCGCCCCCCTGCACGTCACGGAGTCTGGCGGAGCGCTGCCGATCCGGCCGGACCTGGCCGGGCGGCGTGCCTACGGTGCCCCACAGCTAAATGTCGCGGTCCGACTGAACACCAACGAGAATCCGTACCCGCCTTCGGCCGGGCTGGTCGCTGACATCGCCCGCGCCGTGGCCGCCACTGCCGAGGGAGTCAACCGGTATCCCGACCGGGACGCGGTCGCGCTCAGGGAGGCCCTGGCTGGCTACCTGGGCCACGGGCTGACCAGCGCGAACACGTGGCCGGCGAACGGGTCCAACGAGATCATCCTGCAGCTGCTACAGGTATTTGGCGGCACCGGCCGCAGCGCGCTCGGCTTCGAGCCGTCCTACGGAATGCACCCGACGATCGCGCAGACCACATCGACCGAGTGGATCTCTGCGGAGCGGTCCGGCGATTTCCAGCTCGACGCAGCCGACGCGGATGCGGCGGTCCGCACGCACCAGCCGGACGTGGTGTTCCTGACCTCGCCCAACAACCCGACCGGAACGGCTGCGCCGCGTGAGGTGGTCGAGGCCGTGTGCGAGGCGGCGCCGGGAATGGTCGCGGTCGACGAGGCGTACGCCGAGTTTGCGAGGGACCAGGCCTCGACCGCGCTGACGCTGCTGCCCCGGTATCCGCGGCTGGTCGTCATCCGCACCATGTCCAAGGCGTTCGCGCTCGCCGGGGCCAGGATCGGCTACCTGGCCGCGGCCCCTGCCGTCGTCGACGCGCTGCAGCTCGTACGGCTTCCGTATCATCTGTCCTCCATCACGCAGGCCGTCGCGCTGACCGCCCTGCAGCACAGCGACGAGCTGCTTTCGTCGATCGCCGCGATCCGGGCCGAGCGGGACCAGCTGGTCACCGACCTGCGCGCGATCGGCCTGCAGGCCGCGGAGTCGGACGCGAACTTCGTGTTGTTCGGCCGGTTCGCCGACCGGCACGCGGTCTGGCAGGCGCTGCTCGACCGCGGCGTATTGATCAGGGAAGGCGGCCCGCCCCACTGGCTGCGCGTCACCGTAGGCACGCCAGCCGAAACGGCCACGTTCCGCTCCGAACTCACGGCCCTGGTGGTCGACAATCCCGACCTGGTGCTGCCGTGACGAGGACGGCGCGCATCGGCCGTGTCACGAGCGAGACGCAGGTGCTGGTGGAACTCAGCCTCGACGGCGGGGGCGTCAGCCGCGCTGAGACCGGCATCCCGTTTTTTGACCACATGCTGGCGCAGCTGGGGAAGCACGGCCTGCTGGACCTGACCGTGCAGGCGCGCGGGGACCT
>JASHSZ010000206.1 GCA_030040815.1 Streptosporangiaceae bacterium | reverse complement strand
CGTCCGATTGGCGTGCACGACACAGGCGAGCCCTCGGCTATCAGCATCGCCCCGCGGAACTCCAGGTCGACCGCGACGCCGGAGCGCGCCGACACGACGCCAGCCAGGCAGGCAATCGTGCCGGAGCGGCCGGGCGCGGCACCGACTGTCCCGGTCCTGGCCTTGCTGCCATCGACCCCGGCCGGGACCGTGCCGCCGGTCACCACGGCCACGACGGGCGCGGGCGCGGACCCGGCGCCGGAGGCCTCGCCATCCGCGTCCGCCAGTCCGTCCTCGTCGACGTCGTCGGCCGCGCCGTCGCCTTCCGCCTCAACCTCCTCGGCCGCGCCGTCGCCATCCGCGTCGGCGTCGCCATCCGCATCCACGTCGTCGGCCGCCCCGTCACCGTCTGACTCGGCGTCATCCGCTTCGCCATCGGTTCCGGACCCGTCGCCGGCGACCTGATTCGGCACAGGGCCGTCGCGGGCTAGCGCCAGAGGTACGCTGGCGCGTCGAAATGTGCGACCCGCTGCTCTGCGCCGTGCAGCGCCACCTGACAGAACTGGTAGATGATCGCTGCCGTGGGCGCGTGCACGAACCGGTCGAGCAACGGCAGCCTGATGACCGGCGCGTCCGACTCGGGAATGGTCAGCAGCTCTGGCTCGACGTCCAGGTCGGCGATCGGTATCTGATAGACGCGCGTGACCTCGCTTGCCGCTCCGGCTAGCTCCTGAGGCGGGGTGCCTCCCCACACCACGACGGGAGTGATCACGTAGTCCGACCTGGTGACGTAGTCGTCGAGCACGCCGAGGACGGCATCAGCCGCCAGCAGCAGACCGGTTTCCTCGTGCAGCTCACGCAGCGCAGCATCCTCGGCCGACTCACCGGGCTCGCGCCGACCGCCGGGAAGTGCCCACTGACCGGCGTGGCTCCGCAGACCCCTCGCACGCCTCGTGATCAACAGGGTGTCGCCGCTCGGCCGTGTCAGGACGCAGAGCGCCACCGAAGCTTGCCGGAGCTCTGGCCGCTCTGCCGCGACGCGCCGGAAGGCTGACACGCGCGCTCGCATCGCGTCCCGTCGGTCCGCCGACCCCTGATTCATCCGGTCACCGTACCGTCGTCGCTCACCGAGAGCCGAACGAACATAACTATTTCGCCAGATCCAAGCATGCGGCTCTGATCTGGGGCAACATCTACCTTGGTGCCGGGTCCGCGTCGTTGTGCCGCGGCCCGGTCAGTGACCGGCGGGCTGCCAGGGAGGAGCCGTGTCCAAGGAAGACGGCTCCGCGCCGGTTAACTCCGAACCCGACAATCCCGCCGTAGTCGATCACGACTTACTCGCCCAGACGCTGGAGCGCGAGGCAGCCCGAGTCTTCGAGTACTGCCGCGCGCTGGTGAGCCGCGAGGACGTGGCCGCGAGCGTGACCGAGGCGGCACTCAATTCCGCCCAGTCCATGCTGCGGGATCCCGATCGGCTGCGGGCCTGGCTCGTTGACCTCGCGCGCCGACAGGGGCTAGCAAGTGACGGCAGCGACGCCGCCTCCCCGAGATCCACGCCGTCGGCCGAGCTGTCCGGGCTCGTCATCGCCGACTCCGCGGTCATGGCGAGCGACCCTGGCCCGGACGCGCGGATTCAGCTGCCGGCCAGCCGCGAGGTTTTCGAGCTGGTCTACCGCCACGGCATTCGCCGCGAGGACGTCGGAGCGGTTCTCGGCGTACCCGCCGAGCAGGCGTCGGCGCTGCTTGCCGCCGCGGAACGCGAACTCGGCCGGCTGGAACCGCTAGCAGCGCCGGACCCGGCCGAGGCGGCGCCTGGACCCGCCGACCCGATCCCCGGGCAGTCGATGCTGCCAGCTCCGGATCGACTGCGGGCCTGGCTCTTCGCCCTCGCTCGCCAAGAAGCACTGGCCGTGGACTCCGCCCGCACAGCCCGTCGGGCCTCGCCAGGAACCGAACTGGCGCGGTACACCCGCGCCCCCGCCGCGATCCGCCCGGAGCCCGAGTTTCCGCCCACGAGCTGGTGGTACAGCTCCGTCGCGCAGCCGCCTCCGCGGCGACGAGTGCGGATGGCAGCGCTGGCGGCGGTTCCCCTGGCCGCGGCCATCGGGGTCCTCGTCTATCTCGGCGGCGCGAGTCGTCTGGTCGGATCCAGCGCCGCCGTCGGAGCGGGTAGTGGCGCCACCGGCTCGGCCGCCATACCGCCTCTGGTCCTGCCGAACGCTAGCCTGGCTGCGGCGGCACCACACGCCTCGCCATCGCCGACCGTCCCGATCTGGACACTGTTCCCGGCCAGTCCCTCGCCGGTCGTGCCGCCGCCGCCGAGTCCGCCTGCTCCCGCGCCGACCCCGAAACCTAGCCCGACGCCGAAACCGAGCGCCACGGCGACTCCCAAGCCGAGCGCCACGGCGACCCCCAAGCCGAGCGCCACGGCGACCCCCAAGCCGAGCGCCACGGCGACCCCCAAGCCGAGCGCCACGGCGACCCCGAAATCGAGCGCCACGGCGACCCCGAAACCGAGCGCCACGAAGTCAACGGGCTGATCAGGCGGCCTCGAAGACGGCGGCGACACCCTGCCCGCCGCCGACGCACATCGTCTCGAGCAGGTACCGACCATCGCGGCGGCGCAGCTCGCGTAGCCCGGTGGCGAGCATCCGGGCACCGGTCGCGCCGATCGGGTGGCCGAGCGAGATGCCGGAGCCGTTGACATTGAGCTTGTCCGGGTCATTCCAGCCCCAGCTGGCCAGCACGGCCAGCACCTGGACGGCGAACGCCTCGTTCAGCTCCACCAGGTCCATGGCACCGAAGCCCAGCCCGGTGCGGCCGAACAGCTTGGCGACGGCCGGTACCGGACCGATGCCCATGGTGGCAGGCTCGCAGCCGACGGCGGCCCAGCCGACCACGAAGCCGAGCGGCTCCAGCCCGAGCGCCGCAAGCCGGTCTTCGGCAACGACCAGGCAGGCAGCGGCCGCATCGTTTTGCTGGCTGGCGTTCCCGGCGGTCACCACTCCGCCCGGCATGATGGTGCGCAGCTTGCTCAGCGACTCCGGCGTCGAGTCCGGACGCACTCCCTCGTCGCGGCTGACGGTGACCGGCTCCCCGCGCCGCTGCGGCACCTGCACGGGGACGACCTCGTCGTCGAACCGGCCCGCCGCCCAGGCCGCCGCGGCGCGCTGGTGGCTGCGGGCCGCGTAGTCGTCTGCCTCGTCCCTGGTGATGCTGAACTGCTGCGCGAGGTTTTCGGCGGTCTCGATCATCCCGGAGATCTTGCCGAACCGCCATTCCGGCTGCGATCGCTCGCGGCCCCGGTCCAGCCGGTC
>JASHSZ010000022.1 GCA_030040815.1 Streptosporangiaceae bacterium | reverse complement strand
TCGACCGCAGTAACGCCGGCGGCAGGCCGGTCATCCGCGTCTTCAGCGCGTTGTGCAGGGTGTCGGCGTCGCGGCAGGGCATGTGCAGGAGCCGGAGGGTCCTGGTCTGCCGCTCCACCAGGGTGCCGATCGCCGAGCCCTGGTCCTTGCCGATGATCAAATCACCCTCCCAATGGCCAGCCTGGGAGCGGTCCTCGGGCGGGAAGGGCCGCTGGCGGATGGTGAGCATCGGCTGCTCGAACCGGGGCCGCCGCCGCTGGGCGTGCTGATGCGCACGACGGTGATCACGTCCGGTGCGCAGCGGGGAGCGATGGTGCGGTGCCAGCGGCGACGGGCGCTGAAGCGGCGATCCCGGCTGGTAGACGGCCTGGTAGATGCTCTCGTGACACAGCCACATCGCTGGCTCGCCCGGGAATCGCAGCCGCAGCTGGGCGGCTGATCTGCTCCGGGCTCCACCGCTGCTCCAGGAACTCGGCCACCAGTACCCGCAGCTCGCTGTTGGCCTCGACTCGCCGCAGGTGGGCGCGGCCGCGGCGTGCGGTCGCACGGCAGTGCGCCTCAAACGGCCGGTAGCCACCAGCTGTGGCATTGCGGCGCAGCTCCCGCGAGATAGTCGACGGCGCCCGGCCCAGCTCATCAGCGATCTGCCGGATGCTCAGACCCGCGTGCCGCAGATCAGCGATCTCGATCCGCTCGTCCTGCGATAAATACCGCGCGCTGATGTCCCGCACCGCCAGCCGCTCCAGCGCCGGCACGAACCCGGTCACCTGGCCATGACGGTAAGTCTTATAGCCGCGCGACCAGTTGTTCCCCGCCGTCCGGGAAACCCCGGCCTCGCGGGCCGCGGCGAGGATGCTCCACCCCCGCTCCCGCAACTCCATGAACCGCTGGCGCTTGACCGACTGCGGACGCCGCCCCGGCCCCTTCTTCACCCGACGAGATGACAACACAACCCCCAATGATCTTGGGAAGTGTTGCGACCGTCAGTAGAAACCGCCCGTGCGGCCAGTGGTCAGCAGTGTGCCAAGATCAGATCGGCGCGGCCTCAAGCAACGATGCGCATGTTGATGGAGTTGGTAGGGCCGCCGCGCTAGCGGCGAGGCCAGTTGTACCGGAGCGCTTCGAAACCTTAGCTGGCAACACGCCGGGCCGGCTCAAGGTCCGTTTACCACTCCCGCGGACGTGAACCGCGCAAGCGCGTGGCTCACGGCATAGTCGACAGTGAAGCCGGCACCTTCGTCGAATGCGTGGCTGAATGCGGCCTCGCCCAGCGATGCCCGCAGCGCGAGGACAGCCGCGTCGTAGCCGTCCTGATACAGCGCGAACCGCTGGTAGCAAGTAGCCCGCCGGATTGCGTGCCCGGCCCCGAGCAGCTGGGCGGCGGCCTTGCGCTGGTCTCGCTCGGCGCACGTCAGCGCACCCAGGCACTCAAGCGCGTCGGCGATCCCGGGCCGAGCCCGCATACTGCGCCCGATGATCAGCGCGTGATGCGCTTCTTCGCGAGCGCGCCCGACGTCGCCTTCAGTGGCCGCCACGCGGGCGCTAGCAATCAGGGCTCGCATGTGCTGAACCTTCATGCCTAGCCTGGTAGCCGCATCTACGGCTCGGTCGGCCTGCTGGCGCGCACTGCGGAGATTGGCCGCAGCGAGGTCGGCCTCGGAACTGAGGCAGTGGTATGTAGGGGCCAAGTCACGCAGGAAGCCTCCGCGCTGCCAGCCTGCCTGGCTGACTCGGACTAGGGCGTCGCGGTCTCCGCAGGCCATGGCGGCCAGGCTAAGCGCGGCGTAGCCGGTGAGCGCATGCAGACCAAGGCCGAGGTCGTCGGCGATCGCGATGGCCTCTTCGCCGGCTTCGCGGGCCGCGTCCGCCTCGCCCATGCACGCAGCTGCCTGGCCGAGGAAGCCCAGTCCATACGCCTTCCACCACAGGAGATGCTCGGCCTCAGCTTCGGCGACCAGGTCGCTGAGCAAGGACCTGGCCAGGGGGAGATCGCCTTGCTGGGCCAGCGCCGCACCAAGGTACGTCCGACAGTGCCGGGCAGTGTGGTCGTTGCCGGCCTCGTCGGCCAGCGCGAGGCCTTCCTCGGCAGCCAATCGGGCCGCCACGAGGTCTCCGGAGTTGAGGGCCTTGAAGGCCTGCCGACCGAGGATCTGGGCAAGCGTCCGGACGTCGCCGACCTGACGAGCCAGTGCGTTCGCCTCCTCTAGATGCGCCCGCCCGTCCTGGGCAAGCCGGCCCGCGGCATATCCCGCGCCGAGAAGGGCGCGGGCGAGCAGGGCAGGCTCGCCGAGCTGGCGGGCCACAGTGAGGCCTTCCTCTGACTGCGCCTTGCGACGTTGCGGACTGTCCGTGTAGCCGCCGAGCACCGCGGCGTCGGCCACCGCCTGGACGCGGACTTCCGGCGCGAGCTCGGCACCCGCTGGCAGGCCGTCCAGGGCGGCGTCGAACCAGGCCAGGCCCTCTAGCGTGCGGAACCGGCTCAGCCACAGCGGCTGCAGCGAGGACGCCAGCTGCAGCGCCGCCTCGCTGTCGGATATCTCTAGGCTCCACTCGAATGCAGCGCGGGTGTTGCCGATTTCGCCTTCCAGCATCGCAATCCAGCGGCGCGCGTGGTTGTCAGCCAGCGAAACGAGTCGAGAGGCCAGCGCGGTGTAGTGACGGCGGTGGCGGGTGCGGACCGCGCTGGCCTCCCCCGACTCGGCGAGCTTCTCTGCGGCGTACTGGCGGATTGTCTCCAGCAGCCGGTATCGGGTGGCACCCTGCGACTCCTCCGCCACGACCAGCGATTTGTCGACCAGCAGCGCCAGCAGGTGCAGTAGCTGATCACAGTCGAGGCCGTCTTCGGAGCCGACTGCCTGTGAGGCCGCCAGGTCGAAGCCTCCCGCGAAGACAGCCAGCCGGCGGAACAGAACTCGCTCCGGTCCGCTCAGCAGCGCGTGTGACCAGTCCACCGAGGCCTGCAGAGTCTGGTGCCTGGTGACCGCCGTCCGTGACCCAGAAGTGAGCATCTGGAACCGGCCCTGAAGTCCGGCGGCGATCTCGGCCGGCGAGAACGCACGCAACCGCGCGGCGGCCAGCTCGATCGCCAGTGGCAGGCCATCCAGACGCCGGCAGATCTCCGCGACCGCCTCTGCGTTGCCCGGCATGACCGAAAATCCCGGCCGCGCCCGCCGGGCCCTATCGGTGAACAGCTGCGTAGCCTCATCAGCCGATAGCGACGGCACTCGCCAGGTTGCCTCCGCGGCCACCCCGAGCGGCTCCCGGCTGGTCGCCAGGACGACCAAAGCCTGGCAGGAACGCAACAGGTGCTCGGTCAGCACTGCGCACGCCTCGAGTACATGCTCGCAGTTATCCAGCACCATCATCGCTCGGCCCGCGCTGATGAACGCTG
>JASHSZ010000205.1 GCA_030040815.1 Streptosporangiaceae bacterium | reverse complement strand
AGCCCGGTGCCATCCGCGATCGTCCGCGACTATGAGCCCGGCGCCTGGTACACCGAGGCGGTTGTCACCGGTCCGTGGACCCCTGCCCGGCCGACGATCTACTGCGACCAGACCGATCTGCCTACGGTGCTCGGCTACGGCTGGCAGGGCGCGCTGTGGCTCGCAATCATCGGGTGGGAGTCGGGTGACTCGCTTCCGGCGGCGCCAGGCTGCAGCATCGTGGCGGTACAGAATCAGCAGGACGTGGCGGGCACGTATGACCTGTCTGTCGTAATCGATTCGACATGGCCGGAGGTTTCAGTGGGCGCATATATCATCCAGGTTCCACCAGGCGGCACAGTGGAGGCCGCTTACTACCTGCTCGAGGGCGGGCGTTTCCACCACATCGTCGACCCCACGTCGCTGCTGGCCTACCAGGCCGCGTCGATTCCGACCGTGGTGGTCACGGCCGCCGAGGGTGAGCAGCTGCTGGCCGATTTCCCGCCAGGTGACCCGGCGGTGACCGTGAATTCGACGGTGCCGAACCTGACGTTCACCGGCACAGTGGTACCGGAATCCTCAGACTGAGCAGCATTCCGATCGCAGGCACGGGACTGGAACCGAGCCCGGCGCGGCCCGCCGGCGCCCTGCACAGCGCGCCTCCGGGGCGAGTAGCCGGCCGCCGGAGAACAGCAGGGACGGCCATCCATGACTGCTGTCCTGATGGCCGTTCCGTTCCCCTCACGTGCACCGCTTCGCCGTGCGCACGGCTGGATATGCGAACGTGTGGCCGGCTACGTTGACCCGTATGGCCAGCACCGCGGGGGACCGGCTCATCCTGGCCGAGATTTCCGGTACAACTGCCCGGCACATGCCGCTGTCCGGCACGTACCCGCACAGCGAGACTTATGGTCGGTGAGCGTGTACCGGTACAGTGCCGGCAAGATGGTTGCGAAGGCTGGCCGCCAGTTGTGGTCCACGGTCAGGACGGCCGCGGCGCGTCAGCGCGCGAGGGTGCGCCGCCAGTTCATCACGAGGAACCGGCGGACGGCGTTCGGCCTTGCCCTGCTGACCATCGCGATCGGCGTGGGTGCCCTCAAGACCTCGGCGGACTGGCTGTCACCGGGCGTCATGATCCTGCCGGTGCTGGCTGGCGGACTGCTGCTCTGGCCGCGCGCGCTGCGGGTCTTGTTCTGCCTTGTCGCCGTCATGCTCGCCATCGACTGGGTCAATGGCAAGCGGGCCGGGCTCGGTATCGTGGCGGCCATCGTGGTGACTGCGTTGTTCGCCGATGTCCTGGCGCGCACGAGGGCCAAGCTCGGAATCCAGGGCCTGCGCGGCGACCGGATGCTGGTTGAGCTGCGGGACAGGCTGCGGGTACAGGGCGCGATGCCGGAATTGCCGGACGGCTGGGGCGCGGTCTCGGTACTGCGCCCGGCGGGCGGCTCGTCGTTCGGCGGCGACTTCCTGGTGTCCGCCTGTGATGGCAAGGTCCTCGACCTTGCGCTGGTGGACGTATCCGGGAAGGGCATCGACGCGGGAACTAGAGCTCTGCTGCTCTCGGGCGCGTTTGGCGGGCTGCTGGGCTCGGTCCCGCACTCGGAGTACCTGCCCGCGTGCAACGCCTACCTACAGCGTGGCGGACCGCCGGAAGGCTTCGTCACCGCGGTGCACCTGACGCTCGACCTCGTCACCGGTGACTACCTCATCTCGTCGGCCGGCCACCCGCCCGCGGCCCACTTCGAGAGCGGCAGCGGCCGGTGGCGGCTGACCAGAGCCAGGGGAATCGTGCTCGGGGTGGTACCCGAACTGCGGAGCAGGCCCGAGCGAGGCAGCCTGCGGCTCGGCGACGCGCTCATGCTGTACACCGACGGACTGGTGGAGGGGCCGGGCCGGGACATCGACGCGGGCATCGACAGACTGCTGGGCGCGGCAGACCAGCTGATCACCGGCGGCATCGATACCGGTGCTGCCAGGCTCGTGCAGACGATGCAAGGTGGCGGGCCGAACTCCGACGACTGCGCGCTGGCGATCATCTGGCGCGATGGCCGAGGGATCGCTAGCCGGTCATGAACTCGCTGTCGTTGATCAGACTGATCGCGTACTCCACGAGCGTGACGAGCACGTCGCGAGACGAGGTGCGGTGCCTGGCGTCACACAGCACGACCGGCACGCCAGGGTTGAGGTCGAGCGCGGCCCTGACGGAATCGGGCCGATAGCGCTTCGCGCCGTCGAAACAGTTCACCGCGATGACAAAGGGCAGCCCGCGCCGCTCGAAGTAGTCGACCGAAGGGAAGCTGTCGGCCAGCCGGCGCGTGTCGGCCATGACGACCGCGCCGAGCGCTCCTAAGGCGAGCTCGTCCCACATGAACCAGAAACGGTGCTGGCCAGGCGTACCGAACAGGTAGACAACAAGGTCGTCGCGGACCGTGATCCTGCCGAAGTCCATCGCGACCGTGGTAGTCGTCTTGTCCTCGACGCCGTCCAGGGTGTCGACCAGAACGCTGGGTTCGCTGAGCGCCTCCTCGGTGCGCAGCGGTCTGATCTCGCTGACGGACGAGACCAGGGTGGTCTTGCCCGCCCCGAACCCGCCCGCAATGAGAATCTTGATCGACACCGGGCCGTCGACCGCGGCATCGTAGTCAGAGTTTGCGAAGGGCATCAGCGACATCCTTGAGCAGCTTCGGGTCGGACATCCTGCTCCGTAGCGGGGGACGGATGACGACCATGCCTTGGTCGCGCATGTCGGAGAGCAGGATCCGGACGACACCGAGAGGCAAATCCAGGTCGGAGGCCAGGTCGGCAACCGGCTTGGGCTGCCGGCATTGACGTATCACGGCCACGTATTCGGGCTGCAGCAGCAGTTCGTCCATCGTGGCGTCGGTCGATCCGACAAGCGCGAGCAGATCGATGGTCTCGCCGGTCGGCCGGGTGCGGCCGCCGGTCAGCGCGTACGGGCGGACGACCGGACCGGCACCACGGTCGTGCCACTGATCGCCGCGCACTGTCGGTCACACCGCCTCGGCAGTACTCGCAGGGGGACGCGGGCTCACCGCCATGTGTTCGCCGACGCGCCGGACGAGAACCGCCATCTCGTACGCGATCTGGCCGGCTGCCTCAGCATCGGCTGCGGCCAGCACCGCCAGGCAGCTGCCTTCGCCCGCCGCCGTGACGAACAGGAAGGCCGACTCCATTTCGACGATCGTCTGTCTCGGCAGCCCGCAGCCGAACTGTTGACCGACCCCTCTGGCCAGGCTCTGGAAGCCGGCGGCGACAGCAGACAGGTGCTCGGAGTCCTCCCGGCTCAGTTCTGCCGATGAGCCAATGGCCAGCCCGTCCCGAGAAAGGATGACTGCCTTCTCGATCTGGGCGACCCGGTCAACCAGATCATCAAGCAGCCAATCCAGTTGCCCGGTACGGCTCATGTCATCCTCCCCTGTGTCGCTGTCGGTCTAGTCGTCGTCGTGGTGGCCGGCCTCATCGGGTCGGTCGGGCGTCGCCCGCTCGGGGGTCTCGTCGCCGGATCCGAACCGGGCTTCGGCACGGCCGAGCTGCCAGCCTCGCTGCAGGGCGCTCACCATGTCTCGCGCGGCTTCCGGTGAGGTCGGCGCGACGGTGGGCTGCGGCGCGTCGGTGTCAGCTGGCCGCTCCGCGACAGGCTCGGCCACCGGGGTGCGCCTGACAGGCAGGCTGAAGCCGCCGCTGATGAAGCCGGATTCCTCGGCCGGGGCCTCCCGGAGTTGCGGCGCCAGGCTCGCCTGCCGGACGCGCACCGGCAAGCCAAGCTCGCCAGCCTCCGCGACCGCCAAACCCTGGTCGTCGCCTTCGCCGTCGTCGACGAGCGGGGCCAGCCGGAGCGGCTGGGCCGGGCCGGGCCCGTGATCGTCGCTGGCATCCTGCGGTGTTAGCCGACCGAAGCTGAACGCCGCCCCGGTCAGCCGCTGCTCGGGTGTGCCGGTCGGGCTGGGATAGTCGATGTCGGCTTTCGCGTTGTGTCCGTTGCCCGAGGGGACGGCCGTCAGTGCGGCGTGGCGACCGGCGATCCGGTCGTACCGCCGCCCGTCTTCCTCGGCTGCAGGCAGCATGGGCCCGATGCCGATGGCCTTCTCGGCCACGACAAGCTCTATCGGGATCAGCACAATGGCCGTGGTTCCGCCGTAGACGGATGGCCGCAGGGTGATCTTGATGTCGTGGCGGTGCGCCAGCTGGCCGGCGATGAAAAGGCCGAGCCGGTCGCTGCCGGCCAGGTCGAACTGCGGTGGGTTGGCCAGGTTGGCGTTGATCTCCTCGAGCCTGGCCGTGGAGATACCCAGGCCTCGATCTTCGATCTCGACCGCGAAACCACGGCCCACGATGTCGCCCTGCATTCGCACCGGCGTGTTGGGCGGCGAGAAAACCGTGGCGTTCTCCGCCAGTTCGGCGAGCAAGTGGATCACGTCGGCCACCGCGTGACCAGAAACCGAGGCCCCCGTCCGGCACAGCACTCGGATCCGCGTGTAGTCCTCGACCTCAGCGACCGCCGCCCGCAGCACGTCGATCAGCGGGACAGGGTGACGCCAGCCTCGGGCAGGCGAGTCACCGGACAGGATGATGAGACCCTCGGCGTGCCGGCGCATTCGGGTCGTTAGGTGGTCGATCCGGAACAGGTCTTCCAGCTGCTCGGGCTCGGTGGCTCGGCGTTCCATGCCATCCAGCAGCGTCAGCTGCCGGTGCAGCAGCGACTGGCTGCGGCCAGCCAGGTTCCTGAACACGTCGCTGATGCCACGCCGCAGCTGCGCCTCGTACACCGCAGACTGCATGGCTGCACGCTGCACCGTGCTGAACGCGGCGCGCACCTGCTCGATCTCGTTGTTGGTCGCGGGACTGGCAGGCGGCTGCTCGTCGACGTCTACGGCCTCCCCGGCGCGAATCTGGCTCATGACGCGCGGTAGCTCATCGTTCGCGAGGGAGAGCGCCGACTGGCGCAGTTCACGCAGCTGGCGCAGCATGCCGCGGCCGAGCACGATGGAGAGGCCGATCGACCCGATGATGGCCAGCAGCCCTAGCCCGGCGGCCACCGCCAGCTGCAGCTCGGCCGTGCTCGCCTGCTGGTCGAGCGTCTGCTGAAGTCGTGCGCCGGCCTGGCTGAGTGCCTTGTGGATGGCGACCAGGTAGTTGATGAAGGCCGTCCGGGCCTGGACCACGCTGGCGGGCGGTGCGCCGGTAAACCATCGCGTGCTCCTGAGGGTCGACTCCGCACCCGTCATCGAGCTGCTGATCGACGCGGTGAGGTACTTCCCGAATCCGGCGCGGTACGCACTGGCAAGATCAGGCAGCCAGTCGTCAATCAGTTGCTGCCGGGTACCCGCTAGCGAGGCCATCGTCATGCGGTCGGGAATGGAGTAATTGCCCTGGAGCAGGTCCGCGCTGAGCAGGTCGTACTCGCCCGCGGCTGCCTGGGCGGCGCGGTCGAGGTTGAGCAGGTCCAGGTCCTGCGTCGCCATCACGGCGCCCGCCTGGGTGGAGATGATCGTCGCCAGGACATGATTGCCTGACTCGATGATCGAGTCGTAGCTGCTGAGCGCCGCTTGCTTGGTGATCGCGTGGTCCGCGACCGCGCTGCGCGTCCGGTTCAGTGTGGCGGACTGAGCGACCATCGCGTGTATGGCCGCGAGTTCGCCGGCAGTTGCGCTGCCTGTCACCGCCGGGGACCGGAAGTCGATCTCCAGCCGCGACAGTGCCTTGCTGGTCGCGGCCTGCTCGATAACCAGCTGGCCGGTGATCTGCGTGTCGGTCGGCGCGGCCAGGCTCAGCAGCGCGAAGCTGCACTCGAGCGCAGCCTGCTGCTGGAACGCGGTGAGCTGGTTGACCACGTCTGCCCGGAGCGCCTTCGCTCGCATCTGGGTCAGCGCGTTTCCGAGCGTCAGGTTGGCCGTGAAGGCGTACAGCAGCACCAAGAAGAGCACCGGGATCGCGATGAGGATGCCGATGCGGAGGCGGATTGATCTGTGCCGCAGTCCCATGCAGGAGGCCCCAGAGTGATCGGGTCGGGTCGTCATCGCACCCGCTGGCTGCGAAATCCGCGGGCGATATTGGAGCGTAACATCGTAATGGCTCCCCGAAATATGAATCCGCATTAGCCGTCCGAATTCGGGGATAAAGTCCTGGCCACGGACCCCAAGCCCGAGGAGGGCGCCCCGGCCGGGACCGGCCTGGCACCGCCCGGACCGCACCTCGTTTCGCTAGAATCCGCGCGTGCCTGCTGCTGCAAAGTGGCGTGTTGGCACGTCGACGGGGGTCGGGGAGGAACGGGGGTCAGGCATGACGCTGGCGGCGAACCGCGCCGACGTCGTCGTGATCGGCGGGGGGCTTGCGGGCATCAGCGCGGCGATCGAATTGGCAGATGCCGGACGCGTCGTCACGCTCATCGAAGGCCGACCGTGGCTTGGCGGCGCTACCTGCTCGTTCATCCGGCGGGGACTGACGATCGATAACGGTCAGCACGCTTTCTTACGGTGCTGCACGGCCTACCGGGAGTTGCTGGCTCGGCTCGGTGTAGCGGGTTCCTGCTCGATACAGGACCGGCTCGACCTGACGGTTCTGGATGGCGCCGCGATCGGTGGCCCGGCGAGGGCCCGGCTGCGCCGGTCTGCGCTGCCGGCCCCGGCGCATCTGGTGAGGTCGCTCGCGGGCTATCGGTTACTGTCGGTGACCGAGCGCCTCAAGGTCGCCGGTGTGGGGGTCGCCCTGCAGTTCACCGACCCCCTCGGCGGCGACGGGCGCAGCCTGGGCGGCTGGCTGGCCCAGCACTGGCAGGACGAGCGGGCTCGCGCCAGGCTGTGGGACTGGCTGTGCGTGGCCGCGCTCAACGTCGCGCCGGAGCACGCCGACCTCGCGCTCGCGGCCAGCGCCATCAGAACCGTCGTGCTGGCCGGGCGCGACAATGCCGACATCGGCGTGCCCGCTGTGCCGCTCAGCGGGCTGCACGGCGGCTCGGCTGTCGCCTTGCTCGGCAGTCTCGGCGTCACGATCAGGCTGGGCGTCCGGGCTACGGCCGTCGAGTCGGGACTGGCCGGCGGATACCTCGTCAGAGCCACGTCCGCCGAGCCCGGCCGGTCGGCAGCCACGCCAGAGGCAGTGTCCGGCGGAACAGCCGAGGAGATCCGGGCTGACGGTGTGGTGCTCGCGGTGCCTCCCGGAGCGGCCGCGGCGCTGGCCCCGGCGGCGTCGGCTGGCGAGGCCGCCCGGTGGTCGCTGTTGCGGCCGTCGCCCATCGTCAGCGTGCACGTGATCTACGGCAGCCGGGTCACCAGCCTGCCGTTCGCGGCCGTGGTCGGCTCGCCGGTGCGCTGGGTGATCGACAAGTCTGACGCCGCCGGGCTGCCCGCGGGACAGTACCTCGCGGCGTCCATACCAGCGGCAGACG
>JASHSZ010000204.1 GCA_030040815.1 Streptosporangiaceae bacterium | reverse complement strand
CGCTCCGCGAGCGCGCTCAGCGCCATCGAGACCGCGGTCTCCAGCTGAGTGTCACGGCCAGCTGCCCAGTCGTCTGGCGAGACAAGAACCTCGACATCAGGGTCAACGCCGTAGTTCTCCACGCCCCAGCCGAGCTCGTCGAACCAGAACGAGTACTTCGGGATCGTCATCTGGGTGCCCTCGACCAGCTGGTCAGGCGCGTTGATGCCGATGACGCCGCCCCAGGTGCGCGCCCCCACCACCGGGCCGAGGTGTCTGATCTTGATGGCCGCGGTGACGATGTCGCCGTCCGAGCCGGCAAACTCGTCGGTGAGCGTGACCATGGGACCGCGTGGTGAATCCATCGGGTAGCTCTCCGCCCGCTGCCCCCTCGGGACGTCCCAGGCGATGATCTGCCTGGCCAGCTTCTCGATGACCAGCTGCGAGGTGTGCCCGCCGCGGTTGCCGCGCACATCGAGGATCAGGCCATCGCGCCGCATCTCGCTGCGCAGGTCGCGGTGGAAGTCGGCCCAGCCGCCGCTCACCATGTCGGGAACGTGCAGATACCCGAGGCGACCGTCGCTTCGCTCCCTGACCTCGGCCCTGCGCTGCGCCACCCAGTCCTGGTACCGGAGCCGGTACTCGGCGCGCAGCGGCATGACGACGACCCGGCGCCGCTCGCCGTTGCCGCCGTCGGCGACCGTCAGCTCAACCGGCTTTCCGGCGGTGCCCGTCAGCAGCGGCCATGGGCCCGCCGGGCCCACCGGCTGGCCATCGACGGCAACGATGCTGTCGCCCGCACGCACATGCGCACCCGGCCCGGCCAGCGGCGAGCGGGCCTGCGGATCTGATGACTCGCCAGGGATCACCCGGCTGATCCGCCAGCCGCCGTCAGCGCCGCGCTCGAAGTCGGCGCCGAGCAGTCCGACGGCGCCGTCGGCCGAGCCGTTGCCGTTGGACGCGGCTGTCACGTACGCGTGTGACGTACCGAGCTCGCCGAATACCTCCCAGAGCAGGTCGGCGAAGTCTGTCGCGGTGGTCATCAGGTCCACCAGCGGGCGGTACTCGGCGAGCACGGCCGGCCAGTCGACCTCCGACATGTCCGCGACCCAGAAACCCTCCGCCATGATCCGGCCTGCCTCGTCGAAGGCATGCCGCCACAGCTCGACCGGGTTGGCAACGAACCTGGCCCTGCTGGCGTCCACGACGACCTGGTCATCGGGGTTGTCCGGGTCGGACCTGCGGTCCGCGGGCAGCACGGTGAGCCGCTTGTGGTCGCTGACCACGAGCCTGGTGCCGTCGCCGCTGGTGACGAACCAGTCGACGCTGTCGCGCAGCACCGTGGCGTGCTGCCGCCGGAGGTCGAACCGCTCGAGCACCGGTCGCGGCGCGTCATCGGTGAGCCGTGCCCCGCCCTGGCCCAGAGTGCCGAACAGCGGCTCGCGCAGCCACGCCAGGCCGCCCTTGACCGCCTGCAGCGACTCGTAGCGCGACTCCGGCACGGGCACCGCGACAACCCGTGCGGCGATGCCGTCGAGGTCGATTGCGACCGGCGGCGTCTTCGGCTTTCCTGACGCGGCCGAAGCGCCGTCCTCGCTGCCGTTCGCGCCGGAGGCACCGTCGCCGTTCTTGCCGCTGTCGCCTTCCTTGCCGGCGGCCGGCTCGTCCCCGATGCGGCGCCCGCCGGACTGCGGCGCGAACGGCGACGGCGTCTGCGCCGCCAGCGGCAGCAGGTACGGCCGCGACCCGAGCGGGAACGACAAGTCGAAGAAGTGCGCGTCGTAGACGGGATCGAAGCTGCGCCTGGACAGAAACGCCAGGTACTTCCCGTCAGCCGTGAACGCCGGGTCGGTGTCGATGAACCGGCCGTCGGTGACGTCGTGTGCCTCGCCGTCGGCGACTCGCGCGATGCGGATCAGGCGCAGCGGCTCCAGCCTGGGCTCCGACCAGGCCAGCCAGGCCGAGTCCGGCGACCACGCGAGGCCCGTGATCTCGCCATCCTCGGAGCTGGCCAGCTCCGTTACCGCGCCCGACGCCACGTCGACGACGCGCAGCTTGCCGTCCCTGGCTGCGACCGCCACCGCGCTCCCATCGGGAGCTGCGGCGATCCCGGACACCATGCCGATCGCGCCGGCTGCGATCCGTCGCGGCGGCACCGGCTGACCGTCAGCGTCGCCGCCGATCTCCAGCGCGTGCACGCCCCCGGCGTCGGTGACCCAGACCGCCAGGCCGTCCTTGCCCAGCACCCGCGGCCGCTGCGCCCGAACGCCGGGCGTCACGGCGAGCGCGCGGGCCGGCCCGTCTCTGTGGGTCAGCCAGTGAATCGTGCCGCGGACCTCGACGACGCTGGCCTGACCGGTTTCGTCACAGCTCAGGCCGCCAATGTGGTCGTCGGCGGAAACCAGCCGCGGCGCCCGGCCCGCGGTCGCCGACGCGAGGCTGACCTCAAGCCGCCGTGGCTGGGCCTCGTCCAGGCTGTCCAGCACCCACAGCACGCCCCGGCACATGTAGACAATCCGCGCACCGTCGGTGCTGGCCTGGCGCGCGTACGGGCCGTCATGGTCGGTGTGCCGCCGCAGGTCTGACCCGTCGAAATCAACAGAATAGACATTGCCGGTGCCCTCGTGGTCGGACAGGAACGCGAGCCGGTCGCCGACAAGCATGGGGCTGGCGAAATGGCCAGCGACCCCGGCGAGCATCCGGCGGAACTCGCCCTCCCCGTCGCCGTCCGCCCGCGGCGTTCGCAGCCAGATCCGGCCGGCCGTGCCGCCGCGGTAGCGCTTGCGCCAGGCGGGTTCCTGGTAACCGCCGGTCAGCACCGCCACGGCTGCCCGCTCGACGGACACGTCAGAAACCTGGCCGAATGCCAGCTGCCGGGAACCCGCGGCATCAGGGTCGGCGCTGATGACATGGGCGGAGGTCCGGAAGCCGAACGGCTCGCCGCCAGCCGTCACCGCCAGAATCTCGTCATCCGGCGTCCAGCCTGCCACCCTGGTCCGCGGATCTCCCCAGTACGTCAGCCGCCTGCCTGGACCACCCGCCACGTCGGCCAGGTAGACCTCCGGGGCTCCGTCGCGTGCACCGGTCCAGGCGACCCGGCTGCCATCACGGGACAGCCGCGGCCAGGACGCCACGGCGTCGTCGGCCGACAGCCGCCAGGCGCGGCCGCCGCCGGCTGGCGCGAGCCAGACGTCATCCTCGGCAACGAATGTCAGCAGGTCATCGTGAACGTGCGGAAAGCGCAGATAGATGTCGGAGGTCATGGCCCGATCATATGAGCCGCCGCCCGGCACCTCGACGTCATTCTCCGGCGCAGGGCATGCGCCGGACGAGGGTAGCGAGGCACTCCACGTGGTGAGTCATGGGGAACGCGTCATAACCGCACAGCCCAGCAAGCTCCCACCCGTCGTCAAGCAGCAGCCGCAGATCTCGCGCCAGGGTCGCGGGGTCACACGACACGTAGGCAATCCGCCGCGGCCCGGTGCGCAACGCCTCGATAACGGGCCGGGCGACGCCCGTCCGGGGCGGGTCGAGCACGACCAGCGAGAAGTCCCTGACGTCGGTCCGCGCCAGCACGGCGGCTGCGTCCCCGCGTCGCACCCGCGCCCACGGCCAGGCACGCAGGTTGTGCCGGGCATCGCGGGCTGCCGCAGCGTCCTGTTCGACGGCCAGCACCGTGCCGGCCGGGCCGACAGCCTGCGCGAGCACGCCGGCGAACAGCCCGGCGCCGCAGTACACGTCGAGGGCGTGCTCCCCTGGCTGCGGGCCGAGCGCCGCCAGCACGTCCCTCGCCAGCGTGTCCGCGGCGGCCGGGTGGACCTGCCAGAAGCCGCCCAGGCTGACTCGCCAGGCCCGCCCGGCCGCGCGCTGGGTCAGGTGGTCGCGGCCCCGCACCGGACGGGCGCGTGGTCTGCCCGCTATCTGCACACTGTCGGCGCTCACCTCCGGTAGCCCAGCGGGCCGACCTGCCACCAGCACGCCCACCTCGCCGGTCTCCGGCACGACCGCCACCTCTACCGACCGCGCGCCCGGCCAGGCTCGCCCGGTCACATCCACGCCGGTCACCAGGTCATGCGCGATGAGGCACCGGTCGATGGGCACAATCTCATGTGACCGGTGCCTGCGCAGGCCGGCCACGCCCGCATCGTCGACGGCGAAGGACACCACCGACCGCCAGCCGAGGCCGCTGTCGTCGCCGCCGAGGGCCGCCACGACGACTGTCGTGTCGATGCCGGCGATGCGATGGAGTTGCTGGCGGATGACCGCCGCCTTCAGCCGCCGTTGCGCCGCCAGGGTGGCGTGCTGCCAGTCGCAACCGCCGCACCCGCCCGGCCTGGCGTACCGGCACGGCGGGACGACCCGGTCGGCAGCCGCCTGCAGGATCTCGGTAGCCTCTGCTCTGGCGAACCTGGCTGTGAGCTGCGTCACCGTGGCGCGGACGCGCTCGCCGGGCAGGGCATGCCGCACGAAGACCGCCTGGCCTGTGTCCGCCAGCCTGGACACGCACCAGCCGCCGTGAACGGCCTCGCCGACGATGAGTTCCAGCACGTCGCCGGGCTGTAGAGCGGACGTGGCCGGAGATGTCACGGTTAACATCGTGCTCTGGCAGTGTGCCCGGCCGTGCCGCGGGTCGGGGCCGATGAGCACGAGGACTCGGCCATCGTGGCGTGTGGTAGGTACCGTGAGTGCACCGTCCTGGCCGGAAGGAAGCTCGTGCATATCGTGATCATGGGATGCGGGCGGGTTGGGTCCAGGCTCGCCCACTCCCTGGAAGACCAGGGTTACTCGGTCGCCATCATCGACCAGGATCCGGACGCGTTCCGCAAGCTCGGGCCGGGCTTCAAGGGCACGAAGGTGACCGGCGCCGGCTTCGACCGGGACGTGCTCACCGAGGCCGGAATCCACCGCGCAGCCGCGTTCGCGGCCGTGAGCAGCGGCGACAACTCCAACGTGATCGCGGCCAGGGTGGCCAGGGAGTCCTTCGGCGTCCAGCGGGTCGTCGCGCGCATCTACGATCCGCGCCGGGCCTCGGTCTACCAACGGCTCGGTATCCCGACGGTCGCCACGGTGGCCTGGACAGCAGACCAAATACTGCGCAGGCTCATACCAGAGGGTGCTGAGTCGCTGTGGCGGGACCCGACCGGCGCGGTCGTGCTGGCCGAGGTTGCCTACTCCGACGACTGGCTAGGCGAGAAGGTCTACGACCTGGAGCGGGCGACACACGCGCGCGTGGCGTTCATCACCCGGCTCGGCGAGGCCGTGATTCCAGGGCCGAATCTGGTCCTGCAGGAGGGCGATGTCGTGCACGTGATCGCCGAGAGCGCGCACATCAGCAAGATCGCCAGCGCGTACGCGAGCCGGGAGCCAGGAAAGGCGGGACACTGATGCGCGTCGCGATAGCAGGCGCCGGAGCCGTCGGTCGCTCGATCGCCCAAGAGCTCCTGGACAATGGGCACGAAGTGCTGCTCATCGACAGAAACCCGGAGTCGATCAAGGTACACAGCGTGCCGCGGGCCGAGTGGCTGCTCGCTGATGCGTGCGAGATCAGTGCGCTCGACGACGCGGCTCTGGAGCGGTGCAACGTGGTCATCGCCGCGACCGGGGACGACAAGGTCAACCTCGTCGTCTCGCTGCTGGCCAAGACCGAGTACGGCGTGCCGCGCGTCGTCGCGCGGATCAACCAGCCCGATAACGAGTGGCTGTTCAACGAGTCATGGGGCGTCGACGTCGCGGTGTCCACGCCACGCTTGCTGTCTGCGCTCGTCGAGGAGGCAGTGAGCGTCGGCGACCTGGTCCGGCTCATGACCTTCCGGCAGAGCGAGGCCAACCTGGTCGAGCTGACGATGCCCGAAGACGCGCCGCTGTCGGGGCAGCGTGTCGGGAGCATCGAGTGGCCGCCTGACACCGCGCTCGTCGCTATCCTGCGCGACCAGCGTGTGATCGTGCCCGGTCCGGACGACCCGCTCGAAGCCGGAGACGAGCTTCTGTTCGTCACCAGCCAGAATGTCGAGCGCGAGCTTGCCAAGCTCCTCGGCTGCACGGCCTGACTGCCTATCAGGCCGGCGGCCCGGCCCCGAGGCGGCGTTACCGGGTCTCGGTGATGTGCTCGCCCCGCTCAAACGGGTTGAACGGCTTCGGCTGCTGCACCTGCTGCTCTGCGGCCGTCTGACCCTCCAGCGCCTGGCGAGCCTCTTCCGGAAGCTGGATCTGCAGCGGCGAGCGCGGCGGCTGCGCCTGCTCGCCACGCACCACCACGACGTCAGCGAGCACCTCCCGGAACTGCTGCGCCTCGTCGTCGTCGATCGCGGCCGGCCCGCTGATGAGGCCGCGCAGGAACCAGCGTGGGCCGTCGACGCCGATGAACCGCAATGGCTGCGGCGGGACCTGCTGGTTGCCCGCGCCCGGCGGGACGACGCGCGCCAGCAACTCTGGACCGAACGGCCCGTCCTGTTCGACGCTCTGGCCGCCCACGCTGGCGACCTCCCGCTCGATCTCGGGCAGCACGTCAGGCCACAGGCCCGAGCTGCGGGGCGCCGCGAACGGCTGCAGCTGAAGCCCGCTATCGCCGTGCACCACCGCGACGGAGACGCCCTCCTCATCCGACATCAGCACCTGGATGTCGTAGCCATCCCTAACCGGAACCAGCAGGCTGCCGAAGTCGATCCGCGGCTGGTCGGGATAGTCACCGTCGCTGTCCCAGGGCCCGGAGGTGCGGGCCATGGCCGGGGTGGCGGCCGTCTGCGTATCCCGCAGCCGGGTCCACGTCAGCGGGTCGCCCAGGTCCTCGCGTTCGGAACGGCTCGCCGTCGGCTCCTCGGCCGCCAGGTGCGCGCCGCCATCCGCCTCGGCGTCGCCGACTTCATCTGCAGGGTTGCCGTAACCGAACTCGGTGTCGTCCTCAGCACCGTAGCCCCGCGATTCCGCCACGCCGGTGTCTGGGTAGTCCTCGTTCTCCGCGGCCGAGCCCGAGTCCTGGTAGATCTCGTCAGGCGCCTCGGCGGCCCTGGTCCCGTCCTCGCGGCGGCGTCGTCGGAACACCCCGCACGCTCCTTACCTCCCGGCCTACCGCGTCGCGGCCGGAAACTCGTCGTCCCCCTGGATATCCGCTGCCATCGCGTGCCCGCCGGTTGAACCGTGACCGCCGTCGCCGCGCTGTGAGCCTGGCAGCGATGTCACCTCGTGGAAAACCGGGCGCTCCACCCGCTGAACAACAAGCTGGGCAATCCGGTCACCACGTCGGAACCGCACCGTGTGCTCGGCGTCGGTGTTCAGCAGAATCACCTTGATCTCGCCACGGTACCCGGCATCCACCGTGCCGGGCGCATTGACAATGGTCACGCCGTGCCTGGCTGCCAGTCCGGACCGAGGATGCACGAAACCGGCGTACCCATCTGGCAGGGCGATGCACACCCCGGTGCCGACGACAACTCGCTGACCAGGTCCGATATCGACATCATCGGTCAGGAACAGGTCACAGCCGGCGTCGCCGGGATGGGCGCGGCGCGGCAGCGGCAGACCGTCGTCCAGCCGCCTGATCAGGATCTCCACCGATCCCGGCTCGCTGTCCGCGCGCGTCATGGCGCCAGGCTAGCGGTCTGGCGGGCCACCGCGCAGGACCGGCCAGGCGTAGGTGATCACGGCCGCGAAGGGCACGGCGATGATCGCGCCGGTAATGCCGGCGATGATCCCGCCGACGGCGAGGGCCAGGATGATCGCCAGCGGGTGCAGCCTGATGATCCGCCCGACGACCAGCGGCTGGAGCAGGTGATCCTCGATCTGGTTCTCCACTACGAGAACGCCAAGGAGGATCACCGCGACGACCCAGCCCTTGGTGGCGAGCGCCACCAGGACGGCCAGTGCGCCGGCCACCAGAATCCCGACGAGCGGCACGAAGGCAGCCAGGAATACGAGCACGACGAGCGGAACCAGCAGGGGCACCCCGAGCAGCCACAGCGCGACGCCGAGCACCACGGCATGGATCGCCGCGACCGCCGTTGCGCCGCGCATGTAGTAGACCAGCGCCCGCCAGGCCTGGTCTCCGGCCCGATCGGTCCGGCTCCTCGCGACCGGGCGCATGCCCCTGATCAGCCACGCCCAGATCCGCGCGCCGTCCTTGAGCAGGAAGAAGGTGATGAAGAGGGCCAGTACCACGTCGGCCAGGAACTCGGCCAGGTACTTCCCGCCGGTCAGCACGGTGCCGGCGACGACGGACTTGTGCTGGGAGATGTAGGTCAGCAGGTTCTTGCTCAGTGCCGACAGCCGGGCCTTGTTCAGGTGGAACGGCGCCCCGGCCAGCGAGTGCTGCAGGTGATGGACAGTCCGCTCGACCTCGCTGAACAGCACCTGATACTGATCGGCGATCTGGTTGACGACCAGCGTCATGGCCCCGGCGATCACGACCAGCGCGATCAGCAGCATGCACCAGGTCGCCAGCGCCGGCGAGAACCCGTGTCGCCGCAGCCAGTGCGCCGG
>JASHSZ010000203.1 GCA_030040815.1 Streptosporangiaceae bacterium | reverse complement strand
GTGCCGTTCCGGGTCGGCTGATGCGTGTCGTCGATGATCTGGAAGACTGGGTAGTACGTGGCGATCTGGTTCAGTTCTTCCAGCGATGGGTCGGCGGCGACGCCGAAGTAGTGTCGGGCCTCACTGGCTGCAGCCTTGGAGCCCGGCTGCCTCCCCCACCGCCGCAGATAGGCCCGGATAACGGGGGCCCGCTGCTGCGGCGGCACTTCGACGAGCCGCGCTGCGCGCCGGTGCCTGGGGCCGATCACCACCCGCCCGTCGGCCGCGCGCACGTTGCGGACCCACTCCGAATCGCCCGCGAGGGCTACCAGGTAGTGGCCATCGTTGCAGTCGGCCCGGACGAGGGTGGTGCGGTGGATCACGCCGGTGATGCGGCCAGGAACCTCAAGGACGATCACATTGTGCGGGGCCATCCCGGCGGCGACCATCGGTGGTCCAAGCCGCTGCAGGCGCGCGTACATCTCGGGCGGGCGGCGGTAGCGGGTCCGCCTGCTGTAGTCGACGGGCCGGAGCAACCCGGCCGCCGCCTCCTGCCCGACCGCCAGCCTGTCCGAGAAAGCACAGACCGCTGCTGGCGTCGCCGTCCCGGTCATCGGCGTTCCGTGTCCAGGTGCCAGCACCTGGGGTTCCAGCGCCGCGAGCTGCGCGATGGACTTCGTGGCCGCTGCCCAGTCCCAGGTCGAGATCCGCGGCGGGCAACAGAGTTGATGCTGGCCGGGTATCACCCCCCACAGTGACATGGCGCTCACAGTCAGTAGGGCGTCCCCGGTGATCAGCACGCGGTCTGCCGGGCGGAAGTAACTGGCATGGCCAGGTGTGTGCCCTGGCGTGGCAATGCACTGCCAGTCCGGCAGCCCGGGGACGCCCGCGCTCGGGTCGAACGCAGTCGCGATACGCAAGGCCGCCCCGAATTCGCCGGCTGGCGGGAACCGTGCGAAAGGCTCGATGACCCGGCCCAGCGGGCCGGCATAGGCCAGGTTGCCACCGTGCGGCGGCAATTCGTCCGGGTGAACATAGACAGGAACGCTCCAGGCCTGCGCTAGCTCGGCGGCCGAGCCGGCGTGACCGGGGTGCAGATGCGTCAGCAGGATCGCTGCTGGCAGCGTGTCCGCCCCGAACAGTATCTCGGCGCTGCTCTTGATGGCCGCGCCCTGGTGCGCCCACCCGGCGTCGATGAGCACCCACGACGAGCCGCACCGCACCAGGTAGACGTTGGACTTGCCGGTTCCCTTCATTACCCGGTAGACGCCGGTGGCGACCTCCACCGGACGGGTGCTAGTCCTCATCGCTGCGCCTCCGCCCCGCATCACCGTTGCATACCGCTCTCCCAGGGCTGGCCTGCTGGTCCAGCACCAGAAACGGGATCCGCCAATGTGCCCTCTGGCACCTACCCGGTGTGACGGTATGCCGGTGACCGCAGAGCTTGGCAGGGACCTACGGCCCAAACCTGGGTCCCGGTCAGGACGGTCGGCTGCTCGGGCAGCGCTGTGGCGGCGCAGCCGGAGTCGCGGACCTACTGGCCCGAGTGCTGCCATGGAAAGGAAGCGAGGTCGGGCTCGACCCATCCGGCCCTGGCCGCTGGGCTGGCCAGTGTCGCAGGCCGGTAGAAGCGGGTCAGCAGCCTTTTGTCGAGTAACGCGGAATTCAGGCCGGCGAAGGTGTCGAAGTCGGGTGCGTTGACTGCGGTTGCATGGTGACCAACGAGTTCCACCCAGGCTCGGCTGACGGTCGCGTTGTACTTCTGTGGCGCCCCGTGGTAGCGGGCGGTGGCCTGGATGCCTTCGCTGACCAGGCCGATGGCTGCGGCTGTGCCGTACCGGCGGACAGCCAACCAGGTCAGGTGGACGTGCTGGCGGTGGCCGAACCGGTCCGCGCCCGTCATCGCCTCGCGCATCAGTTCCACGAACGGCGATGTCGCTGCCAGAGGCTGTTGGTGATCGTGGGCCTTCGCTGGGTGAGGTGGGTAGCTGAAGCCTGTCATGGGGCTGCCTCCGTCAATGCCTGCAGGACGTCGTAGAAGCTGTCCAGGGCCGCCGGGGGCAGATCGGCGAACGCGCGCTGCTCGAGGCTGGCGAGAGCTTGGCGGATGGTGTCGGCCGCCGCCCGGCCGGACGGGCTTAGCTCGATGAGCACGGAACGGCGATCCGCTGGGCGGGTGCCGCGGGTGATGTGACCGCGGCGCTCAAGGCGGTCCAAGACGCTGGTCAACGTCGTCGGTCGGGAGCCGACAGCGGCGCCCAGCTGGGAGACGGTGCGTCCCTGCCCGTCCGAGAGGTTGGCCAGAGCGTTGATCTCAGACGCGGTGAGGTCGAGGTCGACGAGTTCGGCAGCTAGCAGCTGAAGCGTGGCGTGGGTCGCACGCTGCAATGCGAGCAGCGCGGAGTGCACCATCGGCACGGGTTTGAGGTTCACGATATCGGATAGTACGATATCGTGTTACTGGACGCAAGCATCTCCGGGATGTGACACGGTGCCATCGGCACTCACCTGATGCCGGGTTGACGGCAACAGCACCTGGTCCGAGGCAACCGGCGATAACCCCGCCGCTCGGCGGGATGGCCGGTTCTGCCGACGGGATCTTGATCCGCCACCATGCGCAAGCCAGCAGCTGCCGACAGCAGGCCCGTCGCGGACGGCGGCCGAGGAAACTCGGGCCAGTGACCAAACTCGGCGCACACGACGGCGGCTGATCCAGCGAGAATCGAAACTGCGGCCAAACTAGATGCACATTGCAGACCAGACTCAATGCAATGTGGTTTCCAGACCGCAGGTCAGAACACTGGGGCCAAACATCTTGCAAACTCACAGCAGGAGGGAGCGGTCTCGTGAACCGCCGTGGCGTGACCTACGACACCGGCATGGTCTTCTATGGCCGGGGGGGAGGGGGGATTCCGACGCGCCCGAAGCTCCACCTCGCCACCGCGGAGCGCGAATTGCAAATCGCACGCGACGACCTGCACTGCAATGCCGTCCGTTTGATAGGGCGCGACGTTGACAGGATGATGCACGTCGCTGAGCGCGCCCTAGCTCTCGGCCTTGAAGTATGGCTGTCGCCGGCGCTGTGGGGTCGGTCTCCCGATGAGACGTTCCGCTACGTCGTCTCGGCGGCCGAGCGGGCCGAGCGGCTACGCCAACAGCACCCAGACCGTTTCGTCCTTGTCCTCGGCAGCGAGCTGACACTGTTGATGCAGGGCATCGTGCCGGGAAGCGACTTCGCCGAGCGCACCCGCGAGGCATTCACCCGAATAAAGGCGGGGGACAACAGTGCCAACGACCGGCTCAACGACTTCCTCGGCCGTGCAAGCACAGCCGTCCGCGGCGCCTACCACGGGCCCCTCACCTATGCCTCGCTCATCTGGGAGGACGTGGACTGGGATCGGTTCGACCTGATCGGCGTCGACCACTACCGCGACGCACGGATCAACGACCGCTACGCCGAAATGCTGCAACCACTTCTCGCACTCGGCAAGCCAGTCGTCAACACCGAGTTCGGAATGCGCACGTATCGAGGCGCCGAGAGCGACGGGACGCTCGGATTCGGCGTCGCCGACCAGAAGCGCGTAGCCCTCCACCACCTCCTCCCTTTCGTCGGCAGGTTCGTTCGCGAACGTCTCAACGGGGACTACATACGAGACGAGGCCATGCAAGCCCGCGAGCTCACCGAGACCCTCACGATCCTCGACGCCGCGGGGGTCGATGACGCCTTCGTTCACGAGTTTGTTACCGCGGAGGGCACGTTCAGCGAAAAACCCCGCTACGACCTCGACATGAACGCCTTCGCCCTCGTCAAGACCTACCGACACGGCAAAGGAACCACCTACCCAGACATGAACTGGGAGCCCAAGCAATCCTTCCACGCCGTCGCCGACTATTACGCCGGCCAGGAGCAACT
>JASHSZ010000202.1 GCA_030040815.1 Streptosporangiaceae bacterium | reverse complement strand
ATGACCTCAGAGACCTTGGACGTCCAGGGCGTCGGCGCAGTCCTTGACCCCGAGCACGTCGGCGACATCCGCGGTGCGCTGGGCACCATCCGCCAGGACGACCTCGCGCCGCGCCGCGGTTCGGCGGTGCTCAAGACCCTGCTCGCGATTGTCGGGCCGGGGCTCATCGTGATGGTCGGCGACAATGACGCGGGCGCGTTCGCAACCTATGGTCAGGCGGGCCAGAACTACGGCACCCGACTGCTGTGGACGCTGCTGCTGCTGGTTCCCGTGCTGTATGTCAACCAGGAGATGGTCGTCCGGCTGGGCGCCGTTACCGGCGTCGGTCACGCCCGGCTGATCCTGGAGCGGTTCGGTAAGTTCTGGGGCGCCTTCAGCGTCGTCGACTTGTTCATCCTCAACGCGCTCACGATCGTCACCGAGTTCATCGGCATCACACTGGGTGCGGGGTACCTCGGGCTGCCGAAGATCCCCGCGGTGATTCTTGCCGCCGGGGTTGTAGTCGCAGCGGCGTTCACGGGCAGCTTCCGCCGGTTCGAGCGCATCGCCCTGGCATTCTGTGGCGCCAGCCTGCTGCTGATCCCGGTGTACATCCTGGCTCACCCGGCAACGTCAGAGCTGGCCCGGGGCTTCGTCATCCCGCAGCTGCCGGGCAGCGCCGGTGGCCTGTCCACCGTGATGCTGCTGGTGATCGGCATCGTGGGCACCACGGTCGCCCCATGGCAGCTGTTCTTCCAGCAGTCCTATGTGATCGACAAGCGGATCACCCCGCGGTTTATGAAGTACGAGAAGGCCGATCTGTGGATCGGCATCGTCACGGTGGTGGTCGGCGGCGCCGCAATCATGGGTGCGACGACGGTGGCGTTCGCGCACAGCCACCTCTTCGGACACTTCAGCGACGCGGCCGGGCTCGCGACGGGCCTGCAGGCCTACGGCGGCCGGGCGGCGGGCGTGCTGTTCGCGATCGCCCTGCTGGACGCGTCGATCATCGGCGCGTTCGCGGTCTCGCTGTCTACGGCGTATGCGATCAGCGACGTGTTCGGCATCCACCACTCGCTGCACCGGGGCGTGCGCAGCGCCAAGGGCTTCTACGCCGTCTACGCGGCGCTCATTGCAGGCGCCGCGACGATCGTGCTGATCCCCGGCTCACCGCTTGGCTTGCTCACCGAGGGCGTGCAGGTCTTGGCAGGCGTGCTGCTGCCCAGCGCGACCGTGTTCCTGCTGCTGCTGTGCAACGACCGCGAGGTGCTCGGCCCGTGGGTCAACGGCGGCAAGACCAATGCATTTACCGGCGCCGTGGTGGCGATCCTGGTCGCCTTGTCGGTTATCTTGACCGTCTCGGTGCTCTTCCCCGCGATCAGCTCGCGGCAGATCCTGGACATCATGATCGCCTGCGGCGGTGTCGGGGTGCTGGCCGCAGGCTACGTGGTCAGCCGGCGGCTGCGTGCAGCCGAGGCTACGGCTGACCCGGTGGACCGCTCCGGCCGGGAGAACTGGCGGATGCCGCCGCTGCACCTGCTCCAGCGCCCAGCGATGTCCACCAGCCGCAAGCTCGGGATGAGCGCGCTGCGGCTGTACCTCGGGGCAGCGATGATCCTGGTCATCGTCAAGATCGTGGAGCTCGCGCTCGGGCACTGAACCCGACTGGCCACGCTCGCCAGGGCCGGCCTTGTCGCGGTGACATCCCGCCGGGACCGGGCCGGCATTGCCTGCCTTCGCCACGCGCCCGGTCGGCGGCGCGCGGGCGAAGCACCGGGTGGCCTTGTCCTACGGCCATCGCAGTTCGGGCTCACCGCGCGATAACGCATTTCGCCCGTCGGCGCGGGTGCATAGGTTGGCACCATGCCGTGGGCTGCATACGGGGCCTTCCTGGTCTTCGCAATCGTGCTGGTTCTGGTGCCAGGCCCCGACTTTGCCGTGGTCACGAAGAACACGCTTGCGGCGGGCCGCTGGCGTGGCAGCTGGGCCGCGGCCGGCGTGACATCTTCCAACGCCGTACAGGGCGCCGCGGCGGCCGCCGGGCTCGGCGCGGTGATAGTCCGCATGCAGCCGCTGTTCGAGGCCGTTAGGTGGGCGGGTGCCTGTTATCTGGTTTACCTTGGCGTGCAGTCGTTGCGGTCTGCGGCCCGAGGGCAGTACCCGCCGCTGGACACCGACGGCGGACTGCCGCGCACTGGCGGCGCCGCTCTCGCGGGTTGGCGGCAGGGGTTCTTGTCGAACATCACCAACCCGAAGGTGCTGGTCTTCTACCTGGCCGTTCTGCCGCAGTTCCTGCCTGCCCATGCCGGGGTGGCAGTCTTGCTGGCCTTCGCACTCAGCCACGCCGTGCTCAGCCTCGGGTACTTGCTGCTGCTGACGCTGGCGCTCCAGCGCGCACGGCCGATTCTGGAGCGCCGCCGGGTCCGACGTGTGCTTGACGCGACGACCGGCGCAGTGCTGATCGGCTTCAGCGCACGTCTGGTCGCCGAGCACGCCTAAATCGCGCACCCGTCGCGCAGGCTGACCCGACGTGACGACCGCCGCCTCAGCCTGCAGCGCGCGGACTCACGCTGATCGGCGCACGGCGATCTGACGGCTTCCGCGGGCCGCCGGCTTCGGGACGGGGACGGTTACCTCGAGGATGCCCTTGTCGTAGGTTGCCGTGATCTTGTCTGGATCGGCACCCTCTGGGAGCGAGATCGACCGCGTCATCGAGCCGTACTTGAACTCGGAGTGGCGGTCCTGCTTGCTTTCCTCGCGCCGCTCGGCGCGGATCGTGAGCATGCCGGCATCGACGGTCACCTCAACGTCGTCTTCCGGGTCTACGCCTGGCAGCTCTGCCCGGATCGTGTACTTTCCGTCCTCGGTGAAATCCTCGACACGGAATGTCTGACCCGAACCGAATGGAAGCAAGCCTGGCCACGGTCCTTCCAGCCAGTCGAGCAGGTCGGGGAACCGGCGAGCGGGTAGCGGCATGGCTCCTCCCCAGGAGATAGCGCGGACTCTCGCCGATCCTCATTCCCCGCCCGGCCCCTGCCACGCAGCCGTCCAGCCGCACGGATCCGGAGAACGCGACTGTCAAGGCGCGCTCAGCTGGCATAGAGGTGGCCGGTGGCTGTAAACGTGCGGCCCGCCAGATAGCCGTCGAGGCGGTGGGGGCCAGCGATGTGGATCGGGACGCTGAAGCAGTGGGGCGTTTCCGTGCGTGCGTTCGTTGGCCTCACCGTTCGAGGTTCCGCTCGAACCAGTGGTGCGCGTACTGCTCGGTGTTGAACGCCTCGACTTCTACGAATCCAGCGGTCTCGTAGAGGCGTCTGGCCTCCGCGAGCGTGCGGTTCGTCTCCAGTCGTAGGATCTCCATCCCGCGGACGTTAGCTTCGCCTGCGAGGCGCTCGAGGATACGGCGACCCAGGCCGAGCCCGCGAACATCCGGGGATACCCACATCCGCTTCACCTCCGCGATCCGCGTCTCAGGGTGCAGCTTGAGCGCCCCGCACCCCATCGGCGAGCCCTGCGTGCTCGCCAAGAGAAGCAGCCCGTTCGGCAGTGTCATCTCCTCGTCGCTCGCGGAGATGCTTTGGGCGGGGTCGAACCCGGTGTCGAACCGTCGTGCCAGCTCTTCAAAGTAGGAGCGCAGGCAGTACCGGGCGCCGGGGTCGCGTGGGTCCGTGATCTCGATCCGCACCTGAGACGCAAGCAGCAGCCGCTCGACCTCTGTCATCGCCGCGATCAGGCGCGCCTGCTGACCATCGGTCAGTGGGTCGAGGATCGACTCCGCCAGTTCATCCGACGCGCGATCCAGCACCGCCCGCTCCGCAACGCCGGCCTTGGTCAGACGCACCTTCCGCACCCGTCCGTCATCCGAGTCTGGGTCCGTGGTCACCAGACCCTCCGACTCCAGACGACGCAGTTGCCTGCTCAGATACCCGGAATCCAGGCCCAGTCGCGAGCGGAGCACGCGCACTTCTGATCCCTCTGGCGCGACCTCCCACAGCAACCGCGACAGCCCGAACGACCGGTCCCGCGACAGATACTCGTCGTCCAGGGCGCCGACTCGCTGCGTGACCGCTCGGTTGAACTTGCGTACCACATCGATCCGCTGTCGTTCCATTCTCTGACAATAGTCAGAGAATTTGGGAACGGCGAGTCCCGCCAGCCAGCGGCCTGGTGGAGACTTGCACGGCTGACTTCGAGATCGGGCGTCACGTGCTGCCCCCTTCCCGGCGAAGGCCGGGTTGGTAGTGCCGTCGTATCTCCAGGCCCTCTACGCTCTGTCGGTGGCCCTGCATCTCGGCGACCCCCACGCGGCACTGCGCGCAGCAGCGCAAGCCGATGAGGGATGGGCAGCGCGCGATCCCTGGCTGCATGGCGTGTGGTCTCTGATCCGCACCGGTGCCCCCGAATGGCTGCATATGACAACCTTCGTCGCCGGGTTCGGCGACGAGATCACCGCTGACCAGGCCGAGACGATGACCGACCACGCAAGAAAGCTGCTCGCCACGACCCCGCCGGCGCAACTTACGCTCGGGCGCATCCTGTACCACCCGCGCGCGATCAGCTCGACGCCCGCCCCCACGATGCCCTCGACCCGATGCTCGCCGCGCTTCGCGAAGCGACACGGCTCGCCACCGGACACGAGGGACGGCTGTATCACAATCCGTGGCTACCGCACATCACCGTCGCTTGCGGCAATACCCACCGGCCCCGCAGCGCCGGTCATCGAAGCCCTCGGCAGGGAAGTCACCCAGCAGGAAGTTGCCGTCAGCCGAGTTAGCCTCATCTCACAGACTCATGCGAACGGCTAGACCTGGCAGCCGGTCGCAGACGTGCGATTCGGCTGCTGACGATGCTGAATCGCCCGAGCGAGTCCGGAGACTGCGGGCCGCGACTTTTAGCGGCTAGCTGGTCAGTCATCATGCCCAGCGGTCTGGACTCGCTCACATAGCGGCCGACGGCGGTGCGCGCGCTCATGATTCAGGCTGCCAGCCCTCACAACCCGCGGTATCCGCGCCCCGACCGCGTCGCGAGTCGATGACGGGCGCCCGGAGTCAGTAGTCTGCTGCGGTGGAGCACCAACCGGACACGAACGCCGCAATCTGGAAGTCGGACGAGATCGTCGCGACCTGGGCGGCGCAGGCCGCCGAGCGCGAGCGAAATCACGGCGCACAGTGGCGCCTCATGGCGGACCTGCTGCCTTTCGATGAGCAGGAGAATGCAACGTTCCTGGACCTGGGCGCGGGGACGGGCGCGGCGTCGCACGCGATCCTCGAGCGTCATCCCCAGAGCACAGCGATACTCGCCGACTTCTCGCCGGAGATGATGGGGGCGGGCGAGACGCAGTTGCGGGCGTTCGACGGGCGCTACCGGTACGTGGAGTTCGACCTCGCGGTCGGCGCGTGGCCGGCTGCCCTCCCGGAATCCGTCGACGCCGTCGTGACCTCGCTGTGCGTCCACCACCTGCCGGACGAGCGCAAGCAGAGCCTGATCGGTGAGATCTTCCAGCGCCTCCGGCCGGGTGGCTGGTATCTCAACTACGACCCGGTGCGCTCGGAGGACCCCGTAGTAGCCGCTGCCTGGGCCCGAGTGACCGATGCGGGAGACCCAGAGGCGGCCAGGAAGCGGCGGCATCGCACGGCGCCCGAGCAGGCCAGGTACGAAAACCACGTTCGCTACATCAGCCCGCTGGGCCTGCAGCTCGACTATCTGCGATCGGCCGGCTTCCTGGGCGTCGAGGTCTGGTGGAAACGGCTGGACTACGTCATCTTCGGCGGCTACCGTCCGGGGGCGTTGTGACCATTCCCACCGAGAACGCCGCGCGACTCGCGGTGCTGATCGACGCCGACAACGCACAGCCTGCCATCGTCGACGCGCTGCTGGCCGAGATCGCCAAGTATGGCACCGCGCACGTCAAGCGCGCGTATGGCGACTGGACGACGGGCGCGCTGCGCGGCTGGAAGGACCAACTGCTAGCCCAGTCGATCCAGCCGATTCAGCAGTTTGCCTACACCAGGGGCAAGAACGCGACCGACGCGGCTATGGTCATCGACGCCATGGACTTGCTGTACTCGGGCCGGTTTGACGGCTTCTGCGTCGTGTCCAGCGACAGCGACTTCACCCGGCTGGCCGCGAGGATCAGGGAGTCTGGCCTCACCGTGTACGGCTTCGGCGAGCGCAAGACGCCCAAGCCGTTCGTCGCGGCCTGCGACAAGTTCATCTACATCGAGAACCTCAGCTACGCCGAAGGCGCCGTCGAGCCCGCCGGCGAACCACGGGCCCAGACAGCGCGCGCATCAGCTGCCCAGCTCAAGGCCGACAACCTGCTGGTGAGTCGGCTGCGCAACGCCATCGAAGCAGCCTCCGACGACGACGGCTGGGCTCAGCTTGCCTCGGTGGGGCAGATCATCACCAACCAGAGTCCGGACTTTGACTCGCGGACCTACGGTTATGCCAAGCTCAGTGACCTCATGGCCGCGACCACCCTCTTCGAGTTGGAGCGGCGCAGTCCCGGCGAAGGCAAGTCGACGGTCATCTATGCCAAGGACAAGCGGCAGCAGCCGGCCAGGAAGACATCGCGAAGCGGCACGGCCCGGTCTCGGTCCCGTGCGGCCGTGGCAGACAGCTGACCCAGCCCCGCGGCGCACAAACCGAAGCTATGTGCGGGCGAGGCTGGCTTCGTCCGGCTCGGCCAGCTGCACGCTCAGCAGCCTCGCGAGCGCGACTTCGCCGTCTGCCGTGACCCGGACAGCCCTGCTGCCTGGCCGAGGCAGTACCCAGCCCCGCGCGACCAGCTGCTGGTACAACGACGCACCGAGCGCTCCCGCCAGGTGGGTCCTGCGCTCGGTCCAGTCCAGGCAGGCGCGGACCAGCGGCCGCGGCCCGCTGTGCAGCGCCGCTGGCCCGGCCAGTTCCGCAAACCACGACCGGCCCGCGGGGGTCACGGTCAGTCCGCCGACCTGGCATAGCAGACCGGCCGCCTCCAGCGCGTCGAACAGCCGAACCCCGAGCGCGCCGGCCAGGTGGTCGTAGCAGGTTCTGGCCTGGGCGAGGTCCTCGGCGAAGCCGACGGAGCGCAGCGATCTCGCCGCCGCAGGCTGACCAGCGACGGTCGCGACGTGCTCGATGAGTTCGGCCAGCTCGGCGCTGGCGAGCCGCACGTACCGGTGGCGGCCCTGCCGCAGCTCGGTCACCAGCCCCGCATCGACTAGCTGATTCAGGTGACTGCTCGCGGTGGGACGGGCGACACCGGCAAACGCCGCCAGTTCGCTGGCCGTCCACGCTCGGCCGTCCAGCAACGCGATGCAGATGGCAGCACGGCTCGTGTCGGCGAGCAGGCCGGCGAACGTGCTAATAGATTCCGGGGCAAGGATCACCCGTGCCTCCCTCACCAGTCGCTGCGGCACTAGTCGCAACCCTAAGCCGCTGACAGTTCGACCGCCGCCGCACTAGCCGCGGCGCCGCGACGGGAATACGTATCGCGCGCGACGGTTGACCGTTGCCATGAGAGCTGTGGGAGTGACGGAGTTTGGCGGCCCCGACGTCCTGCACATCGTGGAGTTGCCGGATCCGCAGGCCGGACCGGGAGAGGTCCGCATCCGGGTGCATGCGGCCGCGGTGAATCCGACCGACACCGGCCTTCGGGCGGGCGCCCGCGCCAGCCAGCTCAAGGACATTCCGCCGCCGTACATACCTGGCATGGACGCCGCGGGCGAGCTCGACCAGATCGGTCCGGGCGTCTCGACAGACCTGCGGATCGGCGACCACGTCATGGCGATCGTGGTACCCCACGGCTCGCACGGCGGCTATGCCGAGCTGGTAGTTGTCCCGGCCGAGTCCGTGACCAGAGTGCCCGCCGGCGCCACCGACGCC
>JASHSZ010000201.1 GCA_030040815.1 Streptosporangiaceae bacterium | reverse complement strand
CGTGCAGCATCCCCGGCAGCTTGATGTCGTCGACGTACCGGCCTGCGCCGGTGAGGATGCGCGGGTCCTCCGAACGCTTGATGCTGGCGCCGGTGTAGCGCTCAGCGAGAATTCCTGCCACGGTCGCTCCCTGCTCAGCGTTCACGGTTGCGCTTGGCGGCCAGTAGGACGCCATCGATGATGCTCTGGTAGCCGGTACACCGGCAGATATTGCCGGATAGCGCTGCGCGGATCTGCTGCTCGTCGGCGTCGGGATGGTCGCCGAGGAACGCGACCGCCTGCATGAGGAAACCCGGCGTGCAGAAGCCGCACTGGAAGCCATGGGAATCCCACATCGCCTGCTGCAGCGAGCCGAGCTCGCCGCCGAGCGCCAGCCCCTCGACCGTCGTGACCTCGCTGCCCGCGGCCTGGACCGCCAGCATCAGGCACGACCGCACTGGCCGGCCGTCGACGATGACCGTACACGCACCGCAGACCCCGTGCTCGCAGCCGACATGGGTGCCGGTGAGATCGAGGTCCTCGCGCAGGAAGTCTGCTAGCGTCTTGCGCGCCTCCGGCGAGCCCGTGCGCGTCGCGCCATTGATCCTCAGGGTGATGTCCATCGTCACTCACTGCCTCTCGTTGGCGCTGTCTGCGGCCGCTCGCAGGCCCCGGCGCACCAACGCGGCCGCGACCTTCTTCCGGTACTCCGACGACCCGTGCAGGTCGGCTGGCGGGTCGACATCTTCGGTAGCCCGGCGGGCTGCCTCGTCAAACAGCTCGGTCGACGGCACCTCGCCGACCAGGAGGTCCTCCGCATCGGTGGCCCGGACCGGCACATCGGAGAGGCCGGCAAACGCCAGCTGGGCAGCGCTGATCGCGCCGTCGGACAGAGCCAGCGATACCGCCAGGCCGACTATGGCGAAGTCGCCGTGGCGTCGGGCGACCTCCTGGAAGCTAGCCCCGGTGCCCGGTCGTGCCGCCGGGAATCGTGCCGCCACGAGAAGCTCGTCGCTGCGGCGTGACGTCGTGAGGTAGCCCTCGAACCACTCCGCCGCCGGGATAACCCGCTCGCCAGACTGGCCACGCACCACGAACTCGGCGTCCAGCGCTCGTGCGACGGCAGGCAGCTCGGCGGCCGGGTCGGCATGCGCCAGGCTGCCGCCAATCGTGCCGCGACTGCGGATCGCTTCATGACCGATGAACGGCAAGGCGGCCGCCAGCAATGGCACGGTGTCGGTAACCGTCCCGGATTCCTCGGCGACATACTCCCGCGTCATGGCGCCGATCGTCACCCAGCCGTCTGTCGCCGACACCCCAGACAACTCGGCGATGCCGTTGATGTCGATCAGCACCGACGGGCGAGCCAGCCGCAGCGCCAGCAGCGGTATGAGGCTCTGGCCGCCGGCGAGCACGCTCGCGTCGTCACGGTACTCGGCCAGCAAGTCCACCGCTTCGGACACGGTTTCCGGCGCCTCGTAGTCCACGGGAGGCAGCTTCATCGGCAGGCCCTTCGATCTGGCAATGGTGCGAGGATAGCGGTCAGGCTCCCTCAGACTGCCCTGACAACCATGGCGACGGCAACCGCGAAGGCACGGCGCGGGTCGGTTTTTGCCACGGCTTAATCGCTGTCCGGCTGTGTTTGGGTGGCGAGTGTTTGCGCAAGTTCCTCACGGGAGTGAATCCCTAGCTTCTCGTAGACGTGGCGGAGGTGATATTCGACAGTCTTTGGACTGAGGAACAGGGCGGCTGCAGTCTCTCGTGTCGTTCTGCCCGCGGCGAGCAGAAGCGCGATCTGCAGTTCCTGGGGGGTCAGTTTCTCGATCGTGCTCGGGGCTCGCCGCCCGCGCGTCTCGCCAGTCGCCGCCAGCTCAGAGCGGGCGCGATCGGCCCAGGGGCGGGCGTCTAGGCGGTCGAAGGTATCCGCGGCCGCGCGGAGCTGCTCGCGGGCGAGAACCCTGTTCCGGGTTCGCCGCAACCGCTCTCCGTACGCCAGCCGCGTGCGCGCCGCTTCGAACACATCCGGCGTCTGCTCGTGCAGGAGAATTGCCTGCTCGAAGTAGCCGGGGTAATCCGGGTCTGCGGCAAGTAGCCCCTGGCAGCGCAGCGCGCGGGCGCGGGGCCACGGCTGCCCCTTGGTGCTTGCGGCAGCCACGTACGCGGTCGCGGCCCGCCGAGCCTGGTCGGTCAGGCCGAGCCGCATGTAGACATCGGTGAGCTCGGCGGCCGGTGACAGATCGGCGTCCGTGATCCCACGGTCGTGCAGCAGCCGCAATTGATGCTCGAAGTACTCGGCTGCGCTGGCTGCGTCGCCGAGGCCAAGCTCGAGCTCGCCGAGTGCCGCCACCGTCCAGATTTCGTAGAGCCCTGTCCCGAGCTCATGGGAGAGGCTAAGCGCCTCAGCGGCGCAGGCTCGGCTCTCCTGTTCGTACCCCCGGCGCGCGTGCAGCGAGGCGAGCCCTGCCAGGGCAAACGCCAGCTCGGACCGCTGGCCGGTTTCGCGCGCCAGTTCGATCGCTTCTTGATAGCTGGCCGCGGCGGCCGCCCATCGGTCCGTGCCAGCCTGGCCGCGGGCGACGAGGTTGAGCACGAGTGGGACTGCACCGACCGCGGCACGCGCTCGGGCAGTCCGTAGCGCGTGATCGAGGAGCAGGCCACCGGCATCGGCTTGCCGCAGGAATAGCGGACCGAGCGTCAGCCAGGGGACCAGCTGGAGATCATCCCGCAGGATGGCCGAGCTCTCGACGAGCGTGACGGCTTCGTGGACCGCTTCCGCGCCTGCCGCCGCGTCACCGCCGAAGATACGGGCCATCCCCGCTGCCATCGTGGCCTGGAACTGAGCTCGCAAGGAAGGATGAGCGGGTAGCACCGCCTGGGCTCGCTCGGCGACAGCTAGCATCTCCGCCGCATTCCCGGCCATCAGGCAGGCGAGGGCGGCTTCGGCGAGAATCGCCACGGCCCGCTCGGGGTCTGTCTGACCGGCTGTCTCCGTCAAGATGGCGTGGCCGCTCATCACCGGGCCGCAGCGCGCGGCGATGTGGCCACGCAGCTCATCGATGTCCACCTGCGTCACCGCGTCGCTGGTCGCTGCTCGCGCCTCCTCGAGCAGAGCGATGGCGCGATCGGTGAAACCCGCGAGCCAGCCCGATTCGGCTGATTCCCGCAGCAGCCGGGCCCGCCGCTCAGTGCCGGCGGCGAGCCGCCCGGCCCGCTCGAACGCCGCGGCCGCGGTCGCGTACGCGCTGCGATCCTTGCTGCGGGTGCCCGCCTGTTCCAGCGCCGCCGACGCGCTGTCATCCATGCCAGCCGCGGCCGCGCCGAGATGCCAGGCACGCAGGTCGATGTCCCGGTCAGGCAGCGCTGCAGCGAGCGCCCGGTGCGCGTCGCGGCGCTGGCTGAGCGATGCCTCCGCGTAGATCGCTGACCGAGCCAGCGGATGCCGGAATTCCACGACGCCGGCGTGCAGGGTGATCAGCCCGGCGCTCTCAGCGCCGCCGAGCGCCGACAGATCCGTCCCTAGCCGGGCTGCAGCCCGCTCGAGTATCGGCAGGTCGCCAGTGTCACTAGCGGCGGCCAGCACCAGCGCCTGCCTCGTGGCCTCGTCAAGCTGGCCGGCCCGGCGCAGGAACGCCCGCGAGATCCTGGCCGAGACAACAATGGGTGCCCCGACGGGCGCAAGCGCTAGATCGTGCGCGTCCGGTGCGAGTTCCAGCAGTGCGAGCGGGTTGCCCGCCGTCGCCTGGTACAGCCGGGTTACCGCCGCAGGCTCCAGTTCACGCAGGAGCACAGCTGCCTCGTTACTCGTCAGGCCGCCAATCCGGTGTACCGGCAGGTCCGCCCCGTCGAGCAAAGACGGCTCACCGTCCCTGGCCGCGACGAAGACGGCGATCGAATCGGCCACCAGCCGACGGAAGGCGAATAGCAACGCCTGCGCGCTGGACCCGTCGAGCCACTGAGCGTCGTCGACCAGCACTGCCACCGGAGCCTGCTCGGCATAAGCGGCCAGGATACTGAGGGTTGCGGCGCCAACAGCGAACCTGTCCTGAGTTGTGCCTGGCCGCAGCGCCAGCGCGCCCTCCAACGCGGCCGCCTGGGGCCGCGGGATCGTGTCAAGCAGCACCAAGGCGGGGCGGATCAGCTCGAGCAGCGATCCGAACGGGATCTGCGCCTCTGATTCGATTCCGCGCGCACGCAGGAGCTGCATTCCGGCCGCATGCTGCGCGGCGTAGCTGAGCAGGGCAGTCTTACCGATCCCCGGCTCCCCGACCAGCGCGAGCGTGGCACTGGTGCCCGACCGGGCCATCGCCAGCGCCTTGTCGATCTGTTGCCGCTCGTGATCACGGCCCAGCAGCATGGCGCGATTGTAGGCACCTGATGCAACGCTCACCAGGCTGGCAGCGGACTAGGGGTCCCCACGGAAGCGAACCCGGCCTCGCCGCGCTTAGGCTCGCCGAAAGCCCAGCCCGGGGGAGGGATGACCGTGACCAGCACTACCGAGCAAGCCGTCCATGTCG
>JASHSZ010000200.1 GCA_030040815.1 Streptosporangiaceae bacterium | reverse complement strand
ATCTCGTTCAGGCCGGGGCTGTAGTAGGCGTCGACGGTCTGGGGCGTCATCCACCATTCGTCGCGGTCGACCGGCTTGCCGATCTTGTTCAGCTGGCGGTGGAGCTCGAATGCATGCGCGGCAAGCACGTTGGCCATGAGATCCGTCGGGTCGATCCGCAGGCTGGAGTAGTCGCGCCACCGAACGGGGTAGCCGATCTTCGGCATGAATCTTCCGAGCTTGTCCAGGGCCCGCCGACGGGTGTCTGGTCCCATCCAGTCGAGCTCCTCGATGCTCAAGCGGTATGCCTCGATGAGGTTCGCCACCATGACATCCATCCGCTCCCTGGCCGCCGGCGCGAAGTGTCGGCCTACGTAGGCTTGCCCGACGGCCTCCCCCATCGCCTCCTGTACCAGTGCCACACCGCGCTTCCAGCGCTCACGCAGCTCCGGGGTGCCGGTCAAGGTGCGGCCATAAAAGTCGAAGTTCTCCTGGACAAATGCTTCCGACAGGTACCCGGCGGCGCTGTGGATCACCTGCCAGCACAGCCAGTCCCGCCACGCCGGCATGTGCTCGTCGGTGAGCAGCAAGGCCAGCCCTGCGCTGTAGCTCGGCTGGCGGAGCACGAGCTCGTCGAAGGCGCCAGCGGGCGGACCCAGGGCCGCCAGCCACCCGCGCAGGTCCGGCCCGACACACAAGGCGTCGGTCCACGTGCGGAGGTTGTAAGTCTTCTTGCTGTCGCGGCTCGTGACGTTGTCCCAGTGGTGCCCAGCCACGGCCGTCTCCAGCGCGAACACACGGCCCGCTGCCTGGTCGGCGTCCGGCAACCCGGCCAGCTCGAACATGCGCTGAACATGACCGACGAACGCGTCACGGACACGAGCAAACCGCTCCTCGCGGTAGTAGCTCTCGTCCGGCAGCGAGAGAGCAGCCTGCTCGAAATACACCAGGTAACGCTCCGGGTTGCCGGGATCGGGATCGACATAGAGGTGGTAGAGGCCCCCGATTCCCAGTCGCTCCAGCCGCCCGAGCGTCTCGAGCAGCTCGGGAATGGAGGTAACGGCGCGCGCCGCCGCGAGCATCCCGCTGATGGGCTGCGAGCCGAGCTGCTCTGCTCGGTCGGCGTCCATGAAGCTGGCATACAGGTCTCCGAACTTCCGCTCCGCACTGGCTTCTGGTGCCGATGCGGCCTCTTCCACGATCTGGCGCACCGCTTTCTCAGCCTCTTCGGTCAGAAGCTGGAACGTGCCGTAGCGAGCCATGTCGGCGGGGATTTCGGTCCGCGCAAGCCACCGGCCGGTTGCGTGTCGGAACAGGTCGTCTTGCGGGCGGATGCTGGGATCGAGCTCGTCGATGGGGATGCCGGAGGGGAGCGTCATGCGCCTAGCGTAGGGCCCAGCGGCGGCCAGGGGCACCGAGCCGCGGGCGCCGGCGCTCTGCGGCGGGGCGAGCCCGTGGGGGGAATCCCCCAGCTCAGGATGGGAGTTAGCCGGCTGCTACCAGACGCCCCTCATCCATAGCGTGAGCAAGCAGAACGCTCACGAATATCGAGGGGGCACCCAATGATTGAGGCCACTGGTCTCACCAAGCGCTACGGTTCAACCGTCGCGGTCGATGATCTCAGCTTCACTATCCATCCCGGTGTTGTCACCGGATTCCTCGGCCCGAACGGCGCCGGCAAGACAACCACAATGCGGCTGATCCTCGGCCTCGACAAGCCGAGCGCGGGGACGGTCACCGTCGGGGGCAAGCCTTACATACAGCTCGCCAGCCCGATGCGCGAAGTCGGGGCGCTGCTCGACGCCAAGGCGGTGCACGGCGGCCGCAGTGCTCGCAGCCACTTGCTGTGCCTCGCCCAGACGAACGGCATCCCGGCCAGCCGGGTTGACGAGGTACTGGGCATCGTCGGGCTGACAGCGGTCGCTGCCAAGCGCTCGAAGGGATTTTCGCTGGGCATGAGCCAGCGGCTGGGTATCGCCGCGGCCTTGCTTGGGGACCCGCAGATCCTCATGTTCGACGAGCCGGTGAACGGACTGGACCCCGAGGGCATCCGATGGATCCGCACTCTGATGCAGTCGCTCGCGGCTGAAGGACGCACGGTTCTGGTATCCAGCCACCTGATGTCGGAGATGGAGAACACTGCCGATCACCTCATCGTGATCGGCCGGGGCAGGCTTATCGCCGACTGCGGGATCGGCGACTTCATCGCCGCCAGCCAGCAGCAGGCAGTTCTGGTTCGCACGCCGCAGCCCGGCGCGTTCGGCGCGGCCATCGCCGCGGCAGGTGGCACGACCAGTGCCGCGACCAACGTCCCCGGAGCCGCGGGCGAGACCGCTATCGAAGTCCGCGGTCTGACCGAGAACCAGGTTGCCGACCTCGCCTTCGCGCACGGCATCCGGCTGCGACACCTGTCGACCTCGAAGGTGTCGCTCGAGCAGGCGTTCATGGAATTCACGGCCGAGAGCGTGCAGTACCAGTCGGCCCCGACGAGCCGCGCGACGGCCAGCAACGGATCGGAGGAATGACAATGGCGGCGGTAACCACGGACGCAGCGGATCGCGGCGTCCGGCCTAGCCCAGCCCGGCGGGCCGGCCTCATCGGCGCAATACGCTCAGAGTTCACCAAGATCCGGTCGGTCCGCTCGACCTACGCCGCGCTCGGCGTGATGCTGCTAGCCAGCATCGTCTGGGCTGTTGTCTTCTGCGCGGGCACGGCGGCGCACTGGGCGCACATGTCGGCCCAGGCCAAGGGAGGTATCGATCCCACCCAGAGCAGCGTTCAGGGGCTCGCCCTGCTCGGCCAGCTCGTCATCGTGGTGCTCGGCACGCTCACCATCACCTCGGAGTACTCCACTGGCATGATCCGGACGTCGCTGACAGTGCTGCCGCGGCGCGGGGTCGTGTACGGAGCAAAGGCGCTCGTACTCGCGGGACTCGCCCTGGCGGCCGCGTTCCCAGCCAGTTTCCTCTGCTTTTTCATCGGCCAGCGGCTTCTGGCGAGCACGCACGCGGCGGCGACGCTATCTCAGCCAGGAGTGCTCCGAGCGGTGACCGGGGCTGCGCTGCTCGTCGCGCTGACCGGGTTGTTCGCGCTGGGGCTCGGCGCCGTGCTGCGCAACACAGCCGGGGCCATCGCCGCGGCTTACGGGGTGCTGTTCTTGCTCCCCGAACTCGCCAGGGCGTTGCCGACGCCCTGGCTCGACGACGCTCTGCGGTGGCTGCCAGGCGGGTGGCTCAACTCCCAGGTCACCTACACCAGGGGCGGCATGATCCCACACATGTTCTCGCCGTGGGGTGAGCTCGCCGTCTTGGCTGGCTACGCGGCAGTACTGCTCGTAGCCGGAGCAATCACGCTGCGTAGCCGGGACGCCTGAGCACCATGCGGCGGCAGCCCGAGCCGAGCGGTTCGCTACGCACCGGGCCATACGCTGTGCACATGCGCAGCGCATGGGCCTGGCTCCGCAGCCATCCGCGGGAGGCGGACCTGGCGCTCGCCGGCGCGATTCTGGTCGTCAGCCTCGGCTCGGCGAGAGCAGATCCGCTCATCGGAATGGTCAGCCTCGCGCTCGCCGCCACCGTGGTCGCACGGCGGAAATACCCGGTGCAGGCATTCGCGTGGGCGGCGGTGCTGGCCGCCCTTCAGGTCGCGTTCGGCCTCAGGCCGGCGGGCGGCTACGTGGTCGGCGCCTGGCAGCCAACGGCGGCCGACGCTGCGCTCGCTGTGCTGCTGTACACGCTGGCCGTGCACACGCCGCCGCGGACCTCGGTGGCGGGCCTCGGGGTCTGCGTAGCGTTGTCCGCGATCGCGATCGAGCGGTGGGGACCGGCGCATTCCGCTCATCCACTCGATTCGATCCTGGCCGCCGCCGCGTTGCTGGGCAGTGTGTCGCTGACGGCCTGGGTCGTCGGCGAGTCCATCGCCTACCGGCACCGGGCCGCGTCGTACGCCTCGCTGGAGGCGAGGGCCGCCCAGCTCGAGGCCGAGCGGGATTTGCAAGCGCGCATCGCCGCGGCCGCCGAGCGCGCTCGCGAGCTGGAGGTCCGCCGGGCCCGTGCGGTGGACCAGTCTGCGGCCCGGCTCCGCCGCATCGAGCGGGACCTGCACGACGGGGCGCAGGTCCGGCTCGCGGCCCTGGCCATGACACTCGGCGAGATCAAGGAAAACCTGGAGTCAGCCGCGGATCCCGCCGGTGACGGCGGCCGCACCCAGATGCTTGTCAGCGCCGCGCACCGCAATGCCAAGGAAACGCTCACCGAGCTGCGCGATCTAGCCCGAGGCATTCATCCGCCAGTACTGGACCAGGGCATCGGCCCGGCGCTGGAGTCGCTGGCCGAGACGAGCGCGGTGCCGGTCAGGCTGGCGCTCGACATCAAGCATCGGCCTTCGCCCGCGATCGAGGCGATCGCCTATTTCTGCGCCGCTGAACTGCTCGCCAACGTCGCCAAGCACGGTGGTGCCAGCAAAGCCGAGATCAACGTCACGAGCGACCGCGAGGGATTCGAGATGACCGTGTCCGACGATGGTTCGGGACAGGCCAGGCTCAGCCCAGGGGGCGGACTTGAAGGCCTGCTGGAGCGCGTGCTGACGGTCGACGGGCAGCTCGCGATCGACAGTCCCGCTGGCGGTCCGACCCGTATCACCGTCAGCCTGCCCGGGCACGCCTGATGACCGGGAACGAGGAGCCCGGTCCGCTGCGCGTCGTCATCGCTGAGGACGCGGCGATTATGCGGGATGGCCTGACCCAGACGCTGACCCGGCGCGGCCACCACGTCGTTGCGGCCGTCGCTGACGCCGACTCGCTGTTGCGGGCGGTGGGTGAGCTACAACCCGACGTCGCCGTCATCGACGTGCGCATGCCGCCCACTCATTGCGACGAAGGGCTGCAGGCCGCGCAGGCGATCAAGCGTGATCATCCCGGCGTCGGAGTACTGGTCTTCTCCCAGTACATCGAAACGAGGTCTGCCGCCGAACTGCTTGCCGGAGCGCGCGGTGGCGTCGGCTATCTGCTCAAGGACAGGGTCGCCGATGTCGGCGACTTCATCGAGGCAATCAGCATGGTCGCGCGCGGTGGCACCGTTCTCGATCCCGAGGTCGTCAGGCACGTGCTGACCGCCAGCCGCCGCACCGACGCGCTGTCCGCACTGACGCCGCGCGAGCGCGAAGTGCTGTCGCTGATCGCAGAGGGGCGTTCGAACACGGCCATCGCCGAAAAGCTCGTCATATCTCCGGGCGTTGTCGAGAAACACGTCGCCAGCATTTTCGCCAAGCTTGGCCTGCTTCCTTCTGACAACGACAACCGCAGGGTCATCGCAGCGATGAAGTTCCTGCAGTCGTAGCTGCCACGCTCGCGGCGGAGATCACCGACCGGAGCCGGGACCGCCCTGGGATAATAACGGTCATGTCATATGCAACCATGTCGAATGGGTCCGAAGCTGCTCCGGAGACGGCAGTGCCACCACGAACACGTCAAAGCTGAGGCTCATCGCTTTCTCCGGGAATGCTGATATCGCGGGCGCCAGACCGCCGGGGCCACGGTGCTCGCCGCCATCTCCGACCGTGGTTACCCGCGGGACGGCGGCCAGCATCCGCAGGTTGACTGCACCGCGGGCAGCCGGTGGTGTCACGTTGCCGATACCGCCGACCTTCCGGCGATGCCAGCATCACAACCAGTGGCGGATCAGCGGACCGCAAGGGTGCGGCAATCCAGACCAAACAGCGGAGAGAGAAGGAACATGGCATCCGAACGAACGCTCGACGTGACGGTGCACCGCCACGTCTTCGATACCGACCGGAAGTTCGCCAGTGTGCTGGATGCGATCTTCGGTGGAATCAGCCAGCCCGACATCGCGCAGCTGTTCAGCAAGCTGGCTGCGAGCGGCACATACGAGGAGTTCAGCTCCCTGGTCGAGAAGGCGCAAGGCAGTGCCGGCCTGATGGTGTTCCTCCAGCTGGACCTCGACCACGCGCTGACGATCGACCCGAACGCCGCGGACTGGACCGGGCGCCGGCTCGTCCGGCTGATTGCCGGCAACCCGGTCACCATGGGACAGATGACACGCCACGTCGCCGACGCCGGCTCCTACGCGCCGGTTACCATCCTCGTCGAGGAAACGCCCGGAACAGGCACCCGCGTGGCCTATGACTCGGTCGCGAGCGCGATCGCTCCCTACGACAATGCAGCCGCGTCGGAGGTCGCCGCGCGGCTCGACGCCAAGGTGCTCGGGCTCCTGCGCGAGGCAGCGGGTGTCCAGAAACCGGCAGCACCCTGACAATCCGGGCGTGAGGCCGCGAAGCGGTCTCGTTCAGTCTGCTTGGAGGTCCGGCGGCCAGGGACGCGTCTGGTCAGGCGGGCGCTAGCTCACGATGCTGGGTGCAGTCAAGTTGCGGATACCGGAGCGTGGTCTGTTCCCTGGATGCTGATGGACGCGCAACTAAGGAGGAAATGCAGTGCCGATGATCGACGTGTACGCCACGGCGGGCACCATCGTCGACAAGCACCAGCTCGCCACGGACCTCGCGGCGACCCTCATGGCCATCGAAGGCGTTCCGGATATCCCCATGTTTCGCGAGAACACGGCTGCCTTCGTGCATGACCTGCCCGCAGGCGACGTGTCCAACGTGGACGGTGCATCCAACTACGTTCGCGTGCAGGTCCTCACCAACGCGGGTGCTCTCGACCGGGACAAGCAACTCGCCGTGGTGAGCCAGTTCACTCAGATGGTCGCGGACGCCGCGCATGACCCGGCACTCGCCGA
>JASHSZ010000199.1 GCA_030040815.1 Streptosporangiaceae bacterium | reverse complement strand
GTGAACGTAGCCCTCTCGCTCGTCGCGCTCATTGGCGCGCCTCGGGTGCTGCCGAATCTCCCCGGTCGCAGGGACGTGCAGATCGACGTCTGGAGCGCCGTGCTCGCCTCGGTGGGCATGGCGGCCCTCGTCTACGCACTGGGCGAGGCCTCCTCGCTCGGGTGGGGCTCCGCCCAGATCGGCGCCTCCCTCGCCGCAGCCGTCGTCCTTCTCAGCGCTTTCGTGGTCCGTCAGGTCGGCCACTCCGACCGGCTCCTGCCGCTCCGGGTGGTGGTCGACCGCAGCCGCGGCTGGGCCATGGTCGGGCTGATCGTCAACGGGCTCAGCACCTTCGGCATGTTCCTGATCCTCACCTACCAGCTTCAGTCGGTCATGAGGTTCTCGGCGCTGCGGACCGCGCTCGCCCTCATCCCCTTTGCCCTCGCCGCCGCCCTCGGCTCTGCGCTCCTCGCTCGCTTGCTCATGGTCCGGGTGCCGCCTCGCTGGCTCATTACCGGGAGCATCGTGGTCGAAGCCGCCGGGCTGGTCCCGCTCATCTGGCTTACTCCGCACAGCCACTACGTGCCACTCGTCCTTCTTGCAACGATCATTGAAGGCGTCGGCACCGGCGTAGCCGGACCCGCTACGCTCAACACCGCACTCGTCGGGGTCCTCGTACCCGACGCCGGCGCGGCCGGTGCAGGAACCAGCGCCGCGAGCCAACTCGGCTCATCCATCGGTGCCGCCCTGCTCAACACCATCGCCGTCGCTGCGACGGCCAGCTACCTGGCCACACACCTTACGGCGGGCGTGCCCACGGCCACAGTCCACGGGTTCACCGTCGCCATGCTGTGGGGTGCGATCATCACGGTCACTGCCGCCGTGCCCATTGCCACCCTCGTCAACGCCAGGAGGCCATCGCGATCGCACTGAGCGCCGAACGAGTGCATACGCAATCGGAGAAGAGCGCCCGTACTTTGGTGGTGGAGAACCCGGTGAACACCTGACTGCCGAGGAGTGGCCGGATCACTGCGGGTGAATTCGCCGACCGACCAACCAGAGTGTGGATGTATCGGGCCCGGCTGCCGGCTCGCTGGTGGCTAGCATCCGGAACCCGGCCGCGGTGAACGCGGCGTCGGTCAAGCTTCGCCCGCTACACCCTGCCTAACCTCGCCCACGGTTGCGCTTCAAGGCAGTCCGATGTTCAGCCTCCGGCCCTCGCGGAGCCAGTCGAAGGCCCAGTGCTATCACGCGTCGCGCTGCACGCACGAATGCTCGAATCTGCCGCGGGCCGTGCTCTGCTGCAGTCCTCAGTTTCGCCCTAGCGGATGAGCGTGTCCTTCGGCCGCACTACGCAGAACTCGTTTCCCTCGGGGTCGGCAAGAACCGTCCAGGACTCAGCGCCCGTCTGCCCGATGTCGACCCGACGCGCCCCTAGCGCAAGAAGACGGTCAATCTCCTGAAGCCGGTCAGCTCCGCTGCTGGTCAGATCGAGATGCACGCGGTTCTTGACTGTCTTGGGATCGGTGACCGGCATGAAGCAAATTCCGACAGCTGCGTTCTCGTCCGTGCCGATCACGATCTCCCGCTCGCGTTCGGACAGGATCTTCCAGCCCAGGGCTTGCGTCCAGAACCGGGCCAGCGCCGGCAGGTCGTGAGCGTCGATGACGATGTGGTGAAGCCGCACAGGCATGCCCACAGTCTGCAGGACGCGCGGGAGTCCATCGAGCGATCGCGCACTCCTGCCGCGGACGCTGCGCGGCGTCCAGGCTGGCGATCTTGCCGATAAGCGGAAGGCACCGACCGGCCACCCGGCGCTGACCCGGCGCCGACCCGGCGCTCGGGGCTCCTGGGTCTGTATCAGAATGTCCATTGTTCGCTCTGCCAAGGCAAGGGAGAAGAAAGGTTCTTCCTTGTGCCGTCGGTGACGCCATGACGGTCACTGATTCAGCGACTGATCCGGCGGCGGCCGGGAGGACCGGATGTCACAGATACCTAGCGCTGAGAGCATGAAACCTCAGCATCCGGGACCTGAGGGTCCTGGGACTGGCCGGCGCCGCGACCCTCTGACCACGCACAGGCGATTGACGCGGAAAAAGATCCTGGGGCCGCTCGTTATGGGTGGTGTTGGACTGATGCTGCTCGCGTTAGCCCTTATTCTCTATCCGTCAGAGCAGGCCGGGCTCCCCAGCCCTCCTTATGCCGGCGTGCAAATAAGGACATCCTTTCCTCTAGGATACGTCTACTTCAGCGTATTGCAGATATCTAAGGTCGCAGCCGAGATTAAGATGACGGTTACGCTGCCTATCGGGACATTGGAGCCTCCTGCGCACGCTCCAACTGCGGCGCTTCTCGTGGAAACGCCGACCGGCACCGCCTTCCGTGACTGCCCTGCAGCTTCTTGCCAACCAATTCCGGACACGCCCCACCGATTCCTGTGGTATGTGCCGCTGTCCTTCGACTACGTCTGGAACTCGACCGGCGAGGCGAATGCCGACTTCTTTGTTAAGGCTCGCAGCTTCAGTGTGGCCGCCAACGGCGTCGCCGCGTCCGTTGCGATCCCGGAAGTAATCTACACGGGTCCTGGGAACCCCACCTTGCTCGCCGATTACCAAATCCCATCGGCCGCAAGTTATAACTGGTCCTCATTCCAGCCCTACGAGATCTGGAACGAGACCGCTCGCTGGCAGGTCGACCTGGCCAGCGGCGACACTCCCGCCCGGACGGCGTTCGGCACAAACTACAGTGGACTGGCAAGCGACGACCTCAAGACTTTCGTTGCCGGGGCCCTAATCGGCCTCGCCGGTGCAGCGATTCTCTCCGCGATCCAGGAAGCTCTGCGCCCACATCCGACTCATGCAGGATCTGAATCCTGACGCTTCTCGAACCGTCTCCGGCAGGCACCGCTGGGCGGCAGGCTGGAAGGCTGCCCACGCTGCCCGGTTGACAGCGCGGCCTGGCCAGGGCGGCGGTGCTGCGTCAGTCGCCGGTGACTGCGATGCCGGTCTTCTCTATCATCAGCACCTGCGTGGGCTCCAGCGCCACCGGGCGGTGCATCATCCCGCGCGGAACTGAGAATGCCACACCGGGAGCCAACTCCACTGGGTCGCGACCCTCGAGTTCAATGCGCAGCCGACCGTCGATGACGTAGAAGAACTCGTCTTGCTCCTGGTGCCTGTGCCAGTGATATTCGCCGCCAGCAAACACGCCCAGGCGAAGCAGCACGCCGCCGACCTCGATCAGGGTCTGGTTGTACCAGGGATGGTCCGCCCGCTCGATCGCGTCACGTACATCGATGAGCTGAAGCGGCCCGAACAGCGGCTCGTAATTGATCTTGTAGTTTCCCGGCTGCGTCATATGCCCCACTCTACGGACGTGCTAAGGCGCGCCGAGCCGTCGCCGATCGTGCAGGGCTGAACGTCGGCCCCGGCGACGGGATCACCTCGCCGCATGTCCTGCGCGTCCGTTTGACATCGAGGCAGGTTTCGCGCGGCGGTTCTCCGCGCTCTGACCAGCCGATCTCGCCCGGGGCCGAGCCGCAGTCGCGCACCGAACCCCGCTACGCAACCGGTGCCGCCAGACGCCGCAGCGCCGCACCCAAGCACAACGGCGGCTCGGCAAGCGGTCTGTACCGCTCGCGCAGAGCAAGCACACGACGAGCCGAAATCTCGCGTGGTTATGCACAGTGGCTCGCCGGTGAGCATCCGGATCTGGCGCTGTGAGGTACGTCCGTTAATTGGCGATTGCTAAATCGGCGAGTTCTCTCTGCGGCCCGGTCTCGCCGCTGTCTCCATTGCCGACGGCGTTCGTGGTGACCGCGAAGTGTGATCAAGCGCGACTAGCGATGTGGCGCGTCGAGACGCCCAAAGTGTGTGGTATGTGCGGGGTTGGTTGGGGTCCTTTATCAGAGCGTGCCGGTCGGAGGCACGGGCAGGACGGGCGTATGAAGAGCGCCAGTGCTGAGGTCGGCGTATCGCGTCATCATTGCGAGGTTGACGGCTGCCTCCAGGCTGTCGAGCTGTCGCTGCATGCGGCGCAGCTGCAGCGCGATGTCGGCTGAGATTTCGCTGCGCAGGTACCCGACGCACTGCGCCACCGACCAGGATGCCGAGCAGGCTACCCACTAGGAAGATTAGCAGGATCATGGCTTCCCTCCCTGGGTCGGGTTCGAGGGCTCGGGTGGCAGGGGAACGACTCCATGGCGCGAACCGGCCGGGGGATGACGTCATCGCTGCGCGGGCTGGTTGAGGCGACCTGGTCACGCGCAGGAGCTGTCGCATCGACGCGGAACTGGCTTAGAGTGCGCACCGTAGTAAGGCGGCGATGTCAGCGCCCTGCTCTCCGGGCTCGGGCCGCTTCCACCGCCCACCGTCTGGGCCACCGGTTTTTTTTCAGGGCGTTCTTGAATGTTGCTTGACGTCGCCTTTACTAATGCGTCAGCATGGCCTCTCGCCCGTTTTACAAGTGGCGCGCCGTGGATCCCTTCACCAGGCCAGCCCTGGTCTAGGGTTCAAAAGGGGGGTATCAGCGATGGCCGGAATGATCCGCAAAAGCCTCGATGCGCCGGAGGAGACCCGTCCGTTCGAGCAAGGCACGGGCAAACTCGAGCTCGTCAACATCGAGGCAGGGCCCGTCGGCCGGGCGACCTTCCAGCCTGGCTGGCAATGGTCGAAACACGTCAAGCCGATCGCGCAGACCGATAGTTGTCAGGCAGCGCACATGGGCTACTACATCTCAGGCCGGATGAGGGTCGTCATGGACGACGGGCAGGAGATGGAGTTCGGGCCCGGCGATTTCGCGGTGATCCCGCCTGGTCACGACGCATGGATCGTTGGGAACGAGCCGTGCGTGGTGATCGACTGGCAGGGCTTCGCAGACTACGCCAAGCGCTGAGCGTGCCGGGGCTTCAAGCCGTTATGGGCACGGCCCTGGACACCAAGTCAGGGCGTCGCCGTTGGTGACTTCTGTCCGTCGCATGGCCAGCCACGCGTTCACGGAAGGAGCCGGATGCGGTGAGTCAGTCGGCCGGGCTGACCAGCCCGGAGTTCCAGCTCTTCTGCCGGCGCTCGCGGGCAACGAGACACCCGCAACGCCGTCCGGCGGCATGCTCGCCTTCTCTGACCACCCCGAGCAGTGGCAGCGGCCGCTCGGCGACCCTAGCCTCACTCCGACGGCGGCGGAGGAGATGATCCGCCGGGTCAGCCCGGTGAATCACATCCGTCGCACTGCGACGCTTCCGGCCTACTGGAGCAGCGCCGGACCGGGTACCGCGTTAACCCCCCGGTCGCTGGTATCCCCCAGCAAGCGCCTTCCCCTTGGCCAGCAGCGACTGGGCTTC